>NZ_RWIL01000094.1:0-78281 GCF_009764635.1 Pseudomonas sp. PB103
GATCGATCCCGGAGCGAAGGGACCCCGAGCCCCAGCGAGCGGGCCGCACGTAGGAGCAAGCCTTTTGGGTTACCTTTTCGGCGTTTGGAAAAGGTGACCCGCCGTAAGGGCGGAACCCTAAGCAGCCGTTACCGCAGCAACGGATATTCACACAAAACAACCCAAAGCCTGGTCGGCCCACAGGCCGCCAAGGCAAAAAAAAAGGGGCAACCGAAGTCGCCCCAAAATGCCTTGCGTGCTCATCACTCCAGAAGAATCACTTCTTGCGCTTATTCGCGTCCTTCCAGATAAAAAATCCAAACCCTGCAAAAAACAGAACCATCAGCCCTACAGTCAGGACCCCGGCAAACACCACGTTATCGAAAAACATGACTGGCCTCCTGGCCCCTGCTCTGCTGCGATGGGACTAAGTTACCAAACACACAGGCGCACAAATTGACCGGGATCAATGCCAGCAACGAAGGGAGATAAAGGAGGGGAAATAACTGACCTGCATCAACGGATGCAGGGGGAGATCAACGCTTTTTCGGCTTGTTCTTCGACTTTTTCTTGGCTTTTCCCAGCGGCATGGCCTGCTCGAAAGCCTGTCGCACCTCGTTAAGGCGCTTCTCTTTAATGTCATGCACCCGCTTGGCGCGTTCGGTGCTGAGGTCGATCAGTTTGTCGTCTTGGCTCATGGCGTTCGGAACATCGCTTGAAAGAATCACAACTGCCACATCACCGGCAGACCTGCGCCAATAATGCAGCCAGACGCCAACGCTGACCAGCCACCGGCTTAAACGCTGTAAAACAATTCATGTGAACGACAACGGTCAAATCTCGATATCGACCCACAACCCCTGACGCGGCTGGTCTTCCATCAGCGGCACCACCGGCACGGTGTTATCGGCATTGAGTTCAGTGCCGGGCACCGCCAGATGTTCTTCCGGGTCTTCATCGGCTTCGCGACGACGACGATCGCGCTCCTGCTGGCGGCGCTGTTCTTCGCGCGCCATCAGTCGATCCTCTTCCGGATCGCGATTTTGCAGATCAATCGTGCTTTCGTTGGAGCTTTCCTGCACCGGCACCACCGGAGGAATGTCCGGTCGCTGGCGGATCGGGTCCTGCTGGGAAGTGATCGGCACAGCGCTCAAGGGGAGCATCGGTGGCAACATATAAAGGGTCTCCTGTCTGCAGGCTATCGGCTTGGGCAATGATGGCTTGAGCCGTCGGTCGCAAACTTGTGACCGTGTTGGCACTGTAGGAGCTGCCGAAGGCTGCGATCTTTTAATGGGACAACACCGATTCCAAGTGTTTCCCAAGATCAAAAGATCGCAGCCTTCGGCAGCTCCTACCCCAGTATTCCTTTGGCCTCAGGGTCGCATTCCGTTAAGATAGCCCGCTTTTTCAAGGTGGGAGTCAGGCAGCATGGCGCAGCAGTATCAACCGGGGCAACGCTGGATCAGTGACAGCGAAGCAGAGCTTGGTTTAGGCACCGTTCTGGCACAGGACGGCCGCTTGTTGACCGTGCTTTACCCGGCCACTGGCGAAACCCGCCAGTACGCGCTACGGAATGCGCCCCTGACCCGTGTGCGATTCTCGCCGGGCGACAGCATCACCCACTTCGAAGGCTGGAAGATGACCGTGCAGCAAGTCGACGATGTCGACGGGCTGATGGTCTATCACGGCCTCAATGGGCAGAACGAAGCCGTCACCCTGCCGGAAACCCAGCTGTCGAACTTCATTCAGTTCCGTCTGGCCAGCGACCGTCTGTTCGCCGGGCAGATCGACCCGCTGGCGTGGTTCTCGCTGCGTTACAACACCCTCGAACACACCAGCCGCCAGCTGCAATCTTCGCTCTGGGGCTTGGGTGGCGTGCGTGCGCAACCGATCGCGCACCAATTGCACATCGCCCGTGAAGTCGCTGACCGCATCGCGCCGCGCGTTCTGCTGGCGGACGAAGTGGGTCTGGGTAAAACCATCGAAGCCGGTCTGGTGATCCATCGCCAACTGCTCTCGGGCCGCGCCAACCGCGTGCTGATCCTCGTCCCGGAAAACCTCCAGCACCAGTGGCTGGTGGAGATGCGCCGCCGCTTCAACCTGCAAGTCGCGCTGTTCGACGAAGAACGCTTTATCGAAAGCGATGCCGCCAACCCGTTCGAAGACACCCAACTGGCGCTGGTCGCGCTGGAATGGCTGGTCGATGACGAGAAGGCCCAGGACGCGCTGTTCGCCGCCGGTTGGGATCTGTTGGTCGTCGACGAAGCCCACCACCTGGTCTGGCACGAAGAGAAAGCCAGCGCCGAGTACTCGCTGGTCGAGCAACTCGCCGAAGTCATCCCGGGCGTGCTGCTGCTCACCGCCACCCCGGAACAGCTCGGTCAGGACAGCCACTTCGCCCGTCTGCGCCTGCTCGATCCAAACCGTTTCCACGACCTGGCCGCCTTCCGCGCCGAGAGCGATAACTATCGCCCGGTGGCTGAAGCCGTTCAGGAGTTGCTCGACAAGGGCCGTCTCTCGGCCAAAGCGCACAAAACCATTCAGGGTTTCCTCGGCAACGAAGGCGAAGCCTTGCTGACCGCGGTCAACGATGGCGACACCGAAGCCAGCGCCCGCCTCGTGCGCGAACTGCTCGATCGCCACGGCACCGGCCGCGTGCTGTTCCGTAACACCCGCGCTGCCGTGCAGGGTTTCCCGGAGCGCAAGCTGCACCCGTATCCGCTGCCGTGCCCGGACGAATACCTCGAGCTGCCGTTGGGCGAACACGCCGAGCTGTACCCGGAAGTCAGCTTCCAGGCACAACCGGACGCCAGCGAAGAAGAACGCTGGTGGAAATTCGACCCGCGTGTCGAGTGGCTGATCGATCAGCTGAAAATGCTCAAGCGCACCAAAGTGCTGGTGATCTGCGCCCACGCCGAAACCGCGATGGACCTGGAAGACGCCCTGCGCGTGCGTTCCGGCATCCCGGCCACAGTGTTCCACGAAGGCATGAATATCCTTGAGCGTGACCGCGCTGCTGCGTACTTCGCTGATGAAGAGTTCGGTGCGCAAGTGCTGATCTGCTCGGAAATCGGCAGTGAAGGTCGCAACTTCCAGTTCGCTCACCACCTGGTGTTGTTCGATCTGCCGTCGCACCCGGACCTGCTCGAGCAGCGTATCGGTCGTCTCGACCGGATCGGCCAGAAGCACATCATCGAACTGCACGTGCCGTACCTGGAAACCAGCCCGCAAGAGCGCCTGTTCCAGTGGTACCACGAAGCGCTGAACGCGTTCCTCAACACCTGCCCGACCGGCAACGCCTTGCAGCATCAGTTCGGCCCGCGCCTGCTGCCGCTGCTCGAAGAAGCCGACGACAGCGAGTGGCAAGCGCTGATCGACGAAGCGCGCAGCGAGCGTGAGCGTCTGGAAGCCGAACTGCACACCGGCCGCGACCGTCTGCTGGAGCTCAACTCCGGTGGCGCCGGCGAAGGTGAAGCACTGGTCGAGGACATCCTTGAGCAAGACGATCAGTTCGCCCTGCCGATCTACATGGAAACCCTGTTCGACGCGTTCGGCATCGACAGCGAAGACCATTCGGAAAACGCCCTGATCCTCAAGCCGAGCGAGAAGATGCTCGACGCCAGTTTCCCGCTGGGCGACGACGAAGGCGTGACCATCACCTACGACCGCAACCAGGCGCTGTCGCGCGAAGACATGCAGTTCATCACCTGGGAACACCCGATGGTGCAGGGCGGCATGGACCTGGTGCTGTCCGGCTCGATGGGCAACACCGCCGTCGCGCTGATCAAGAACAAAGCGTTGAAGCCGGGCACCGTGCTGCTGGAACTGCTGTATGTCAGCGAAGTGGTTGCGCCACGTTCGCTGCAACTGGGCCGTTACCTGCCGCCGGCCGCCCTGCGTTGCCTGCTGGATGCCAATGGCAACGACCTGTCGGCTCGCGTCTCGTTTGAAACGCTGAACGATCAGCTGGAAAGCGTGCCACGCGCCAGCGCCAACAAGTTCATCCAGGCCCAGCGCGATCAGCTGACGCCACGGATCAACGCCGGTGAAGACAAGATCGCCCCGCGTCACGCCGAGCGCGTAGCCGAGGCCCGTCGCCGTCTGGCGGCCGACACCGACGAAGAACTGGCGCGCCTGACCGCGTTGCAAGCGGTCAACCCGACCGTACGTGACAGTGAACTGGTGGCGTTGCGTGAGCAGCGTGAGCAGGGTCTGGCGATGCTGGACAAAGCGGCGTTGCGCCTGGAAGCGATTCGGGTGTTGGTGGCAGGCTAAACCGCCCTGCTCCAGCGCTGAAAACAACAAGGCCCGCAGCGATGCGGGCCGATCGTTCCCACGCTCCGCGTGGGAATGCCTCAAGGGACGCTCCGCGTTCCAGCTCTGGAAAGGGACGCAGAGCGTCCCGGCTGCATTCCCACGCAGAGCGTGGGAACGATCAATGCTGATGGCCTCATCGCTGGCAAGCCAGCTCCCACAGGTTTCGGGTTGTTAACAAATTATGTGTACGACTCGGTCACTGTGGGAGCTGGCTTGCCAGCGATGACGGCTAGGCAGTCGCCGCTGCAACTTCTGGCTCAACCACTGCAACCAGCCCCTCCTTCATCCGCTGCGCATCGCGCACAAAACACCGCGCCGCCAGAAACAGAAACATCATGGTCAAAAACAGCGCCACCGGAATCAGGTACATCGCATCATGCAGCCCGACCGCCTTGAACGCCTCGGTCATCTGCTCAGCCCCTGCCGACAACATCGCCGTGTGGGCAAAATGGTCCGACAAACCACCAACCACCACCGGCCCCAGACCACCACCCAGCAAATACAACCCGGCAAAAAACAACGCCATCGCCGTCGCCCTCAGGCGCGGTTCGACCACGTCCTGAATCGCCGTGTAAACACAGGTGTAGAAGTTGTAGGCAAACAGCCAACCGACACTGAACACCGCGACAAACACACCAATCTCGATACGCCCGGCATGCAGCGCCCACGCCGTGCACAGCGTCGAAATAATCAGGCTGAACGCGGCGAACAACAGCCGCCCATTGGCCACGCGTTGGTGAATCTTGTCGGCAATCCAGCCGCCCAACGTCAATCCGACCAACCCGGTCACGCCGACAATCACCCCGGTCGCCACCGCCGCTTCCTGCAACGGCATCAGGAAATAACGCTGCAGCATCGGCACCAGAAACGAGTTGCAGGCATAGGTCGCGAAGTTGAAGCACAACCCGGCCATCACCAACCACAGAAAGGTCGGCACCGCCAGAATCCGCCGGATCGGCTTGTCGACGCGCTCTTGCGAGACCTGCACGGTTTCCGCCGCGCCGCGCTTCGGCTCTTTAATGAAGAACATGAAAATCGCCAGGATCAGCCCCGGCACTGCCGCGATAAAGAACGGCGCCCGCCAGCTGTCGAACGCCTTGACCATCGCGCCGATGGTGAAAAACGCCAGCAACAAGCCCAGCGGCAGACCGAGCATGAATATGCCCATCGCCCGCGCCCGACGATGCGCCGGGAACAGATCGCCGATCAGCGAATTGGCCGCCGGCGCATAGCTGGCCTCGCCGATGCCGATGCCCATGCGCACGATCAAAAAGCTCCAGAAGCTACCGACCAGACCGTTGACCGCTGTCAGCGCACTCCACGTCGCCAGGCCCCAGCCCATCAGTTTGCGCCGCGAGCCGGTGTCAGCCATGCGCCCCAACGGCAGCCCGGCAATCGCGTAAACAATGGTGAATGCGGTACCGACGATTCCCAGCTGAAAGTCGCTGAGGTGCCATTCCATACGGATCGGCTCGATGATGATCGCCGGAATGGTGCGGTCGAAGAAGTTGAACAGGTTGGCGAGGAACAGCAGGAACAGAATGCGCCAGGCATTCGCCGCTTGGGTCGAGTTCTGCATGGGTCCGTCTCTTTATTGTTATAGGGCTTCACTGCCAACGCATCCGAGCCCGGAACCTGCAATCTAGTCAGCCCGTCGGACGCTGTCTGTGATCATTTGTCTGCCTGATATCGGGCCATGCCACTGTAACGAAACGTAAGCCCTTGATAAGTCTGCAATCCCCCGAAAACCGGGGCTTCTACCGCAAAATCCTGGCACAAAAAAATAGTTGCGCGCCCCCCTTCCCAAGTCCGTGGCGAAGCCTAGAATAGCCGCCGGATCCGTCCGGATTCGCCGATCAATCCCTTTGATGCCCTCCCCATGTCCGAAGTCAGTCCGTGTCTGAATTGCGGTGCCTGTTGTTCCCATTTTCGTGTGTCTTTTTTCTGGGGTGAATGCGCTTCCTCCGGTGGCACGGTGCCTGATGAACTGGTCACGCAGATCAGCCCGAGCCGGGTGGCGATGAACGGCACCGACTGTAAATCGCCGCGTTGCACGGCGTTGGTCGGCGAAGTCGGCAGCGAGGTGAAGTGCTCGATTTATGAATTGCGCTCCAGCCCCTGCCGCGAATTCGAGTCGTCATGGGAAAACGGCGAACAGAATGTCGATTGCGACAAGGCCCGGGCGCGTTTCGGCCTGCCGCCGCTGCAACCGGACTGGGCGCAAATTCCTTTCGACCAGAGCGCCTGACTCTATTAGTGCCAAACGCTATGGCGCTAATGCCGAAATCGTTAGCGCCAATATGCCACTACCGCATTCACCCCAGAAACCGCCTCTATACTCCAGTCATTCGCCTGCGTTGACGACGCAGTAAGGACGACTTCAGAGACGGGGCATGCTATGGAGTGGCTTGGTTTGCAGTTTGTTACCGAGCTGCCGGAGAGCGGGCAGGTCATCCTCGATTGCACACACAATCCCTTGCTGGTGCTGGTGGCTTATCTGGTCGCTTGCGCCGCCAGTTTTGCCACCCTCGACATGGCCGAGCGGGTGGGCCACGCCGAAGATCCACGTTCGCAGCGGGTGTGGCGCTGGATCGGCGCCACCTGCCTGGCCGGCGGCATCTGGGCCATGCACTTCATTGGCATGCTGGCGTTCCAAGCGCCGATCGACATCCAGTACGACCTGCCCATTACCCTGTTTTCCTTGCTGATCGCCCTGCTTGCCTCATGGCTGGCCATGCACACCCTGAGCGAGGCCCGCCCCAGCCTGGTGCTGTACCTGAAAACAGCCATCGTCATCGGCCTGGGGATTGCCGGCATGCATTACGTCGGCATGACGGCCATGCAGTCGAGCGCCGTCGCTTACTATGACCCCGGCCTGTTTGCCCTGTCGGTGGTCATTGCCATCGGCGCCAGTTTCGCCGCGCTGTGGGTGGCGGGTTACCTTCGCGAAGGCAGCGGCCTGTTTCATCAGATGCTCAAATACAGCGCCGCGCTGATCCTCGGCGCCGGCATTTTCAGCATGCACTTCACCGGGATGGCCGCGTTGCACCTGGTCTTGCCCGAAGGCAGCGTGCCAGCGATACCCGTCGAAACCAGCCATATGCAGTTGGGCCTGACGGTCGCGTTGATCACCCTGTTGATACTCGGCAGCGCGGTCAGCGCCGCGCTGGCCGACAAGAAACTGCAGAGCAAGGAACACGACCTGCGCCGGGTCAACGCCTTGCTCAGTCAACTCGACCAGGCGCGCATGTCGCTGCAGCAAGTGGCCAACTACGATGCCCTGACCAACCTGATCAACCGTCGCGGCTTTAACCAGATCTTCGCCGAGAAACTCAGCCAGAAAACCACCGAGGGCGGCATGCTCGCGGTGATGTTTCTCGACATCGACCACTTCAAACGGATCAACGACAGCCTCGGCCATGACGCTGGTGACGAGTTGCTCAAAGTCATCGCCCAGCACATCAAAGGCTCGGTACGCAGCCATGAAGACGTGGTCGCGCGCTTCGGTGGCGATGAGTTCTGCATCCTGATCAGCCTGCGTGATCGTGAAGAGGCGCGCAACATGGCCCAGCGCATCATGCTCAAGATGAAGGAGCCGATCGAACTGGCCGGGCGGCGCATGGTCATGACCACCAGCATTGGCATCAGTCTGTTTCCGGAGGACGGCACCACCTGCGAAGAACTGCTCAAGCACGCCGATCTGGCGCTGTATCAATCCAAGGGTGCTGGGCGCAACGGCCTGCACTTTTTCAATTCCAACCTGAAAAACCGCGCGACCCTGGAACTGCAACTCGAGGAAGAATTGCGCCATGCCCTGCGCGAAGAAAACGGCTTGATGCTCTATTACCAGCCGATCTTCGAACTGAAAACCGGCCGCGTCACCAAGCTCGAAGCGTTGATCCGCTGGCAACACCCGCTGCACGGTTTGCTGACCCCGGATCGCTTTATCAGCATCGCCGAAAACAATGGTCTGATCGCCGAGCTGGATAACTGGGTATTGCGCCGGGCCTGCAAAGACCTCGGCGAGCTCTCGCGCCATGGCTGCGAAGAACTGAAAATCGCCTGGAACTGCTCGCCCCTCAATCTTGCCCGCGAGGAGCTGGCCCTCGAGATTGAAAGTGCGCTGCGCACCGCCGGCGTTGCACCGGAACGCCTGGAACTGGAAGTCACCGAAAATGCGCTGATGGGCAACATCGCCAACACCCTGGTGCTGCTGCGGCAAATCCGTGCCCTCGGCGTGTCACTGTCGATCGATGACTTTGGTACCGGTTATTCATCGCTGGCCTATCTCAAGCGCCTGCCGCTGAACACACTGAAGATCGACCGTTCGTTCATCATCGACATTCCCAATGCCACGGCGGACATGGAGATCGTCCAGGCAATCATCGTCATGGCGCACACCCTGCATTTGCAGGTGGTCACCGAAGGCGTGGAAAGCCTGGAGCAGTACGAATTTCTCGAGCGTTCGGGCTGCGATTTCATTCAGGGCTACCTGCTCAGCCGCCCGGTGCCGCTGGAGGAGCTGCGCCCGGTGCTGGAAGAAATCAATCAGCGCAAACATGCCCATACGGTCAATCCGTTGATTCTGGCGCGCGGTACATTTGCACCAGTGTTGCTGGATCCTGCGCCAAAAAACCCTGCGCCCCATGCAGGCGCATCAGTTGTGCGGCCAATCCGCTGATGGGTGTCGCTGAACCCTGCTCGCGGGAGAATTTCACGGCGGTGTCGAGGTCCTTGAGCAAGGTGCGCACGTGCCATTTGATCGGCTCGAAGCGGCTTTCAGCCATTTGCGGGGCGAGGATCTGCAGTGGTTTCGAATCGGCAAAACCGCCGGCCAGCGCTTCGGCAATCAGGCTCGCATCAACCCCGGCCTGCTCGGCCAGGGCCACCACTTCGGCAATCACCAAGGCATTGCAGGCAACGATCATCTGGTTGCAAGCCTTGGTCACCTGCCCGGCGCCGACACCGCCCATGTGCGTCACGCGCTGACCGAGATTGAGCAGCACCGGGCGCACGCGCTGAAGATCTGCCGCATCGCCACCGACCATGATCGCCAGACTGCCCGCTTCGGCGCCGACCACGCCGCCGGACACCGGAGAATCCAGCCAGGCCATGCCGCTGTTCTCGGCCAGTTGCGCCGCCATCTCGCGCGTGGCGGTCGGTTCGAGGCTGGAAAAATCCACCAGCAGCTGGCCGTTTTTCGCGCCTTCGGCAATACCGCCAGCGCCAAACACCACCCCACGCACCACCGCCGTATCGGCCAGGCACAACATCACGATGTCCGCGTGTTCGCACAAATCGGCGGGACGCGCCACCTGCCGGGCACCGGCCTCGACCAGCGGCGCGCACTTGGCCGGGTTGCGATTCCACACGGTCAGCGGATAACCCGCCGCCAACAGACGCCGGCACATGGGCAGCCCCATCAGACCGATTCCGGCGAACCCCAACGAAGGTAGCGTTGACATCATTTTGCCTCTTTTCGATTAAAGATCGCCGAATAATGGCCGATTCATCAACGATCAGGAAAGGATTCCCCCCAGCGACACTCAGGCCAAATCCCTGACGCTCGGGCTCAATTCGCGCACAAAAGACGCGAGATCTTATTCCGTGAGGTTCGCAGGCAACTGGCCGACGAGCCATCCAGTCCAGGTATATGGCGCACAATGACTTCTAAAAACAATCCCGCCACTGCGGTATCCGATCTGACTTTGAGCCCCGCCGCCAACAGCCCGCCATCGTCGAAGCCATTGGTCCCGTCGCGCCCGCTGTCGACCCAGCAATACCTGTACTTCACCGAAACCAATACCGACCGTATCCTCGACAATCTCGACGGCCTGCGTGATCTGGTGTTCCCGCGCCCGCCGCACCTGGAAGGCGATAACGAACAGCACAACGATCAGGAATTCCCATCGGTGTGCCTGATCGGCCTCGGTCGCTGCGGCTCCAACATCGCCCTCGACGTCGCGGAGCTGGTGTACAACGCGCGCAAGTTCTACCTCAACGAATTCAACAACGAAGACCGTGCGGCGGATCGCCGATCGGCCGACAAGGGTTACAGCCCGGCGCAGTGGATCAAGAACAACCTGCGCATCGGCAACAACAAGGCGAGCAAACCGGTGTTCCTGGTCGAGCCGCTGGTGATGCTCGGCGACCTCGACAAAGACATTGCCGGGCGCATCCGTTTCTCGCGCAAGGGCGAGAAAAGCGGCTTCCTGCGCGACTACAGCAAAATGAAGATTATGGACTTGTCCGAAGTCCACGCCGGCGGCGCCGGTAACGCGCCGATCCTCGGCCAATATCTGGCGAAGATCATCCTCAACAAGGACACCCAGCGTTTCTCCAGCCCTGACTGGAAAATGATCCACTCGTACCTGATCGACAGCTGCGGGATCAAGGCCAACCAGTCGCGCCTGTATTTCTCGATCTTCAGCGCCGGCGGCGGTACCGGTTCCGGCATGGCCTCGGAATTCGGCCTGGCCCAGCAGCACTCGTACATGAACAAGACGTTCGACACCAAGCCGATGGACGAGCATGACGGCAAGAGCGGTCATTCGTTCGTCTTCGAGCCGATCTTCACCAGCGGCATCTGCGTGCTGCCGAACATTTCCGACCATCGCAGCGAAATGTCCGAGGCGCTGCACATCAACGCCGGTCGCCTGCTGTGCAAATACCTCTCGGAAGAATGGGATTTCTCCTACAACTTCGCCAACGAAGACAGCAGCGAAGCCAGCGTCATGGGCCGTATCCGCCCATGGAACGCAATGATGCTGATCTCCAACGACATCATGCGTTACGCCGAAGAAAGCGATGACGGCAACATCCAGAACATTGATGTCAATGCGATGGAGAAGCACGCCAACCAGTACATCTCACAGCAAATCTTCAACATTCTGACGGCGCAGGCAGTCACCACTGACTACGACCAGAACTATTTCCGCCGTGCCGGCATCGACATCGGCGAGACCATTCGCCTCGACGCCAACGACCTGTTCATGAGTCTGGCCGGGCCGGTGGCGATTGCCTACGCCGAATCGGTGGTGCCGGAAACGCCGCCGCCGAGCAGCGACAAATTCAAGGTGTTCGACAAAGAGCCGCAGCGCCTGAACATCGACGACCTGTTCTTCCGCTCGATCGACTTGCCGCACTTCAACAAGGTCACGCAGGCGATTGAAGGCATCAGCCTGCTGCCGATCGAATCCAAGCGTTATCGCGCTTCGCTTGAGCAGTACAAGAATTCCGGTTACGACGCCGCCGCGTTGCACGACCTGCACTTCTTCAAGAACTGCTCGTCGGTGGTCTCGATCGTTTCGCTGCCGAAGGATTACAAGCTGTCGTACATGGATCTGAACCGGTTGAAGACCCACCTCAACAGCCTGTTCCCCAACACCACGCTGAAGCGTTACGCGCTGGTGATCGGCGCCTCGGCCAACCTGTCGCTGACCACATTGATCGCGAAGAGCCCGTGCCTGTCGGATGATTTCCTGACCCTGATCGTCGCGTTCATCAAGCGCTGCTTCGCGAAGAACCCGTACCGTTTCGACGAGACGCTGGACAACTCGATCCTCGATTTCATCATCAACGAAGAGTTCGACGAAGACCGCATCGACGACCTGCTCAATGAGTTCGAAAACCCGGCGAAGATCCTCGACACCAATTGGTACGCGATCAAGCCGATGTACGAGAAGAAGTACCGCGAGCTGATCAACGACAAAGAGAAATTCGTCTCGATCAACGACATTCGTTTGTCGCGTGATTGCGTGAAGAAGTCGATCAAGTACCTGCGCGAGATCTATCGTCACCGGATTGGCAAGACCAAGGTTATTTCCCTCAATAACCATACCGGCAAGTCGTTCTCGGTCTGATCCAGGACCGAGTCGCCCCTATCGCTGGCAAGCCAGCTCCCACAAGGTCCGGGTGAACACAAATTTTGTGAACAACACCAAACCTGTGGGAGCTGGCTTGCCAGCGATGAGGCCCTGAAATTCACTGAAGATTTCAGCCTTTCCAATATCCAGAAACAATTAAGCAGCCGTTAGGCTGCTTACTAAACTGTTCCCGTTACGTTTACGTCACCGTGATGCCACCCTCGCCTGTGGTGTTTCTCTACGGCAACGTGCCATCACGCTACTCCGCTACACACTTTTCGCTGATGAGCGGTCGCACCATCAAGGTGCGACGTCGGCGGCGACTGCCCTTTCCTGGATCAGAATCCACGGCGAAACCACCACCGCCCACAACGCCGGATCGCGCTCGAAAAGATCCAGCGCCCGCGTTTCAGACAGCTTGGCGACTTTGTCTTCGGCCAGCCAGGCGGCCACTTTCTCGCCTTCATCCGAAGCCACGGCCTCGGCGGCCGCGATCAGATCCAGCGCAGGGTCGACCCACAATAGGGCACCCTTGGCGAAGAACGGCTCCAGCTCTTTCCAGGTAATAGATGCGGTTTCACCAAGCAGCTTGGCATAGAGGGTGCTAGGTTCTTGATTCATGGGAACTGTCCGGAGAAGAAATCGACGCGAATGATAACGTCGGTGGTCCGCCAGAAAAACCCGGTTGCAAATGGCTTCACCGAACGAAAAGAGCAGGAACGCCAAGGAATGCTGTTGATTGGGATATATACCCACGAACGCCCCGCCGCAATTCTGTCTTTTTCATTCAAAAATGCGACACCCCCAAGTTTTGCCCCTCGGCGCCCGCTTCCCAGGCCAACAACCGGCGCTCTACACTGTACCGGTACAGTTGCCGGGGGCATTTCCGGAGGGTATCGCAAAGATATCTGACCCGGTTCTGCTGCTACGGCGCCAGAACTCAAAAAAAATTACAACAGTAAGAGTGGAGCACTATGACTAAGGCTACTAAGCAGATTTCCAAACTGTTTGCCGCTATGGTTCTGGCCGGGGTTGCCAGCCATTCGTTCGCAGCTGACACCATCAAAATCGGTATCGCCGGCCCTAAGACCGGTCCAGTAGCCCAATACGGCGACATGCAGTTCAGTGGCGCGAAAATGGCCATCGAGCAAATCAACGCCAAGGGCGGCGTCGACGGCAAGAAACTCGAAGCCGTTGAATACGACGATGCCTGCGATCCGAAACAAGCAGTAGCGGTAGCGAACAAGGTCGTCAACGACGGCGTCAAGTTCGTCGTCGGTCACCTGTGCTCCAGCTCCACTCAACCGGCTTCGGACATCTACGAAGACGAAGGCGTGATCATGATCACCCCGGCCGCCACCAGCCCGGACATCACCGCCCGTGGTTACAAAATGGTCTTCCGTACCATCGGTCTGGACAGCGCCCAGGGCCCTGCCGCCGGTAACTACATTGCCGATCACGTCAAACCGAAAATCGTTGCTGTGCTGCACGACAAGCAACAATACGGTGAAGGCATCGCCACCGCCGTCAAATCTACCCTTGAGAAGAAAGGCGTGAAAGTTGCCGTGTTCGAAGGCGTCAACGCCGGCGACAAGGACTTCTCCTCGATCATCGCCAAACTCAAGCAAGCCAACGTCGACTTCGTTTACTACGGCGGCTACCACCCGGAGCTGGGTCTGATCCTGCGTCAATCGGCTGAAAAAGGCCTGAAAGCCAAGTTCATGGGTCCGGAAGGCGTGGGTAACGACTCGATTTCGCAGATCGCCAAAGACGCTTCCGAAGGTCTGCTGGTAACCCTGCCGAAATCCTTCGACCAGGATCCGGCCAACATTGCCCTGGCGGATGCCTTCAAGGCGAAGAAAGAAGATCCGAGCGGCCCGTTCGTGTTCCCTTCCTACTCGGCGGTTGAAGTGATTGCCGGCGGTATCACCGCGGCCAAATCCGAAGACCCGGCCAAAGTGGCCGAAGCCATTCACGCCGGCACCTTCAAGACCCCGACTGGCGACCTGAGCTTCGACGCCAAGGGCGACCTGAAGGACTTCAAATTTGTGGTTTACGAGTGGCACTTCGGCAAACCAAAAACTGAAGTGTCGCCTCAGTAAGGCGCGCCCTGACTGACTGCCAATAAAGCCCACGGCGTGCCGTGGGCTTTGTTTTACGAATGTATGGGCCGCGCTGGCGTGATCCGCCAGTCTCCCCACCTGAAAATCTCAAAACCGTCATCAGCGGTTCGCTGGCAAAACCCGGATTCGAAGTGGATATAGATCCACGGGGCCGGGCGGAAAAATGACTCCACCAGTGAAATGCGTATCAGGTTTTTAGGAGCGTTGTAATGCCTGACCTCTATCACTTCTTCCAGCAGCTGGTTAATGGCCTGACCATTGGCAGCACGTATGCCCTGATTGCCATCGGCTATACGATGGTTTACGGCATCATTGGAATGATCAACTTCGCCCACGGCGAGGTGTACATGATCGGTTCCTACGTGGCGTTCATCGCCATCGCCGGGCTGGCCATGATGGGAATCGACAACGTCCCGCTGTTGATGACCGCAGCCTTCATCGCGAGCATCGTTGTCACCAGTTCCTACGGTTACAGCATCGAACGGATCGCCTACCGACCCCTGCGCGGCAGCAACCGTCTGATCCCGCTGATCTCCGCCATCGGTATGTCGATCTTCCTGCAGAACACGGTTCTGCTGGCGCAAGACTCCAAGGACAAATCCATCCCCAACCTGATCCCCGGGAACATTTCCTTCGGGCCAGGTGGCGCACATGAAGTGCTGATTTCCTACATGCAAATCGTGGTGTTCGTGGTGACGCTGATCGCCATGCTCGGCCTGACGCTGTTCATCTCCCGTTCTCGCCTGGGTCGCGCCTGCCGCGCCTGCGCCGAAGACATCAAGATGGCCAACCTGCTCGGCATCAACACCAACAACATCATCGCCCTGACCTTCGTCATTGGTGCTGCGCTGGCGGCCATCGCGGCCGTGCTGCTGAGCATGCAATATGGCGTGATCAACCCGAACGCCGGTTTCCTCGTCGGCCTCAAAGCCTTCACCGCTGCGGTACTCGGCGGCATCGGCAGCATCCCCGGCGCCATGCTCGGCGGGTTGGTGCTTGGGGTGGCGGAAGCGTTTGGTGCCGATATCTTCGGTGACCAATACAAGGACGTCGTGGCTTTCGGCTTGTTGGTTCTGGTGCTGTTGTTCCGTCCGACCGGCATTCTGGGCCGTCCGGAGGTTGAGAAAGTATGACTAGGAATCTTAAACAGGCACTGTTCAGTGCCTTGCTGGTGTGGGCTGTGGCCTACCCGGTACTCGGACTGAAACTGACCATCGTCGGCATCAACCTCGAAGTGCACAACACCAGCCCGATGATTCTGGCGACCATCGCCATCTGTTCGGTGCTGATGTTCCTGCGGGTGCTGTTCAACCAGCAGATCAGCAAGGCATGGAAATCCTCGCCGGGTATGCCGCTGATCCCGGCCAAGGCCAGCAACTTCCTGACCCTGCCGACCACGCAACGCTACTTCATCATTGCGCTGATCATCGGTGCATTGGTGTGGCCGTTCTTCGGTTCGCGTGGCGCGGTGGACATCGCGACGCTGATCCTGATCTACGTGATGCTTGGCCTCGGCCTGAACATCGTCGTCGGTCTGGCCGGTCTGCTCGACCTCGGTTACGTCGGCTTCTACGCCGTCGGCGCCTACAGCTACGCGCTGCTGTCGCACTACTACGGCTTGAGCTTCTGGATCTGCCTGCCGATTGCCGGCCTGATGGCGGCGACGTTCGGCTTCCTGCTGGGCTTCCCGGTGCTGCGCCTGCGCGGTGACTATCTGGCGATCGTGACCCTCGGCTTCGGCGAGATCATCCGTCTGTTCCTGCGTAACCTGACCGACATCACTGGCGGCCCGAACGGCATCAGCAACATCGAGAAACCAACGTTCTTCGGTCTGACCTTTGAACGCAAGGCTGCGGAAGGCATGCAAACCTTCCACGAGTATTTCGGCCTGCAATACAACTCGATCAACAAGGTGATCTTCCTCTACCTGGTTGCCCTGGTACTGGCGCTGGCGGCGCTGTTCGTCATCAACCGTTTGCTGCGCATGCCGATCGGCCGTGCGTGGGAAGCGCTGCGTGAAGACGAGATCGCCTGCCGTGCTTTGGGTCTGAATCCGACAATCATCAAGCTGTCGGCCTTCACACTTGGCGCTGCGTTCGCCGGTTTCGCCGGTAGCTTCTTCGCCGCCCGTCAGGGTCTGGTAACCCCGGAATCGTTCACCTTCATCGAGTCGGCAATCATCCTCGCCATCGTGGTGTTGGGCGGTATGGGTTCACAGTTGGGTGTGATTCTGGCCGCCGTGGTAATGATCCTGTTACCGGAAATGATGCGTGAGTTCAGCGAGTACCGCATGTTGATGTTCGGTGCGCTGATGGTGTTGATGATGATCTGGCGTCCACAAGGTCTGCTGCCGATGCAACGCCCACACATGGAGTTGCGAAAATGAGCCGCGAGATCCTTAAAGTCGAAAACCTGAGCATGCGCTTCGGCGGCTTGCTGGCGGTCAACGGCGTGGCCCTGACCGTCAAAGAGAAACAAGTGGTTGCACTGATCGGGCCGAACGGCGCGGGCAAGACCACCGTGTTCAACTGCCTGACCGGTTTCTATCAGCCAACGGGCGGCAGCATCCTGCTCGACGGCGAGCCGATTCAAGGCCTGCCGGGCCACAAGATAGCCCTCAAAGGCGTGGTGCGCACCTTCCAGAACGTGCGCCTGTTCAAGGACATGACGGCGGTCGAGAACCTGCTGATCGCCCAGCACCGTCACCTGAACACGAACTTTCTGGCCGGCCTGTTCAAGACCCCGTCGTTCCGCAAAAGCGAGCGCGAGGCCATGGAGTTTGCCGAGTACTGGCTGGAAAAGGTCAACCTCAAGGAGTTCGCCAACCGTACCGCCGGCACCCTGGCCTACGGTCAGCAACGGCGTCTGGAAATCGCTCGCTGCATGATGACCCGTCCGCGGATCCTCATGCTCGACGAACCGGCCGCCGGCCTGAACCCGAAGGAAACCGAAGACCTCAAGGCGCTGATCGGCGTGCTGCGTGAAGAGCACAACGTCACCGTGCTGCTGATCGAACACGACATGAAACTGGTCATGAGCATTTCCGACCACATCGTCGTGATCAACCAGGGCACGCCTCTGGCTGACGGCACGCCGGAACAGATCCGCGACAATCCTGAAGTGATCAAAGCCTACCTGGGGGAAGCGTAAATGCTGCAGTTCGAAAACGTTTCCACCTTCTACGGCAAGATCCAGGCCCTGCACAGCGTCAACGTCGAAGTCCGTCAGGGCGAGATCGTGACCCTGATCGGCGCCAACGGTGCCGGCAAGTCGACGCTGCTGATGACGCTTTGCGGTTCACCGCAGGCGCACAGCGGCAGCATCCGTTACATGGGTGAGGAACTGGTCGGCCAGGACTCGTCGCAGATCATGCGCAAGAGCATCGCGGTGGTGCCGGAAGGTCGTCGGGTGTTTGCCCGTCTGACCGTTGAGGAAAACCTGTCCATGGGCGGTTTCTTCACCGACAAGGGCGACTATCAGGAACAGATGGACAAGGTTCTCGGCCTGTTCCCGCGCCTGAAAGAACGCTTCAACCAGCGCGGCGGCACCATGTCCGGCGGCGAACAGCAAATGCTCGCCATCGGCCGTGCGCTGATGAGCAAGCCGAAACTGCTGCTGCTCGACGAACCGTCGCTGGGCCTGGCACCGATCATCATCCAGCAGATTTTCGACATCATCGAAATGCTGCGCAAGGACGGTGTGACGGTGTTCCTGGTCGAGCAGAACGCCAACCAGGCGCTGAAAATCGCTGACCGGGCGTACGTTCTGGAGAACGGTCGTGTGGTCATGCAAGGCACTGGTGAAGCACTGCTGACCGACCCGAAAGTACGCGAGGCGTACCTCGGCGGTTGATGCGCACGCCCAACAAAAAAAAACGGCCTTCGGGCCGTTTTTTTTTACCCCACACATCCCCCCTGTAGGAGCTGCCGCAGGCTGCGATCTTTTGACGTTGGTTCTTAAAAACAAGATCAAAAGATCGTCCGATCGCGGCCCGAGCCTGCGGCAGCTCCTACAGAGCATTGGTGTTAGTACGGGTTGCAGTGTTGGGCTACAGCGGTGGCCTGATCGACATACGGACGCGCCGGTTCAAGGTTCCACTCAGGCTTGTTGCGCACTGGCTTGCCCTCGTACGTTGCCGCCAGATGGCAGACCATCTGCCGACGCAACGAGCCACCGTTGACGCTGTACTGGCGCCATTGCGAATCGTCTTTGTGCTTGTTGTAGAGCTCGGCAAACATCCGGTCAGTCTGGTCATCCTTGATCGCGCGGCCGCAGGCGGTTGGCACCACTGACAGCGACCAGGTGTTCGGCCCCAGTTTCGGATCGGGGCGTTGTACCCAAGTGCTCGATTCGATGTACTTCTCACAGAACTGTGGCGCCGCTGGCGTCGCAGTCTGGATGCATGAGAACGAAGCCTTGGCGACCGGGGTTTGCGGGAAATTGATCTTGATGATGTTGCGGTCCTTACCGGTCTTGGCCTTGTAGTCGCGCTGATTGGCCATGGCATCGTTCAAGCCGCGCTGATCGCTGTAGAAGAACGCCAGAATCGGCAGTTCATCGGTTTTCGGATTGCCCAGACGCAGCTCCGTCTGTGTTTGAAACTCACGGCTGTTGATGACTTTGCGCGCGCCCAGGAAGTTGCGGAACGCGTCGACCCGCTCCTTGTTGCTCATCGGATTGCGCATGTTGAAACCGCACTGCAACTGATCCTGCTGCCGATTATTGTTGTACTGGGTGAAGTGCGCGACCCAGGCATTCGGGCTGGTGATCGGTGGTTTCATCGCCTGGCAAACCGCTTCTGTCGGGGCGGTGTTTTTGTTGTCGCCACAGCCCCGGTCATTGCGAAAATCGGTCCAGGCATCGTTAGGAAACGCACAGTAGACATGCACCGGCGTCTCGGGGTCGCGCACCAGGCCTCTGGGCGTAATCAGGTAGCCGTTCTGCGTGCTCATGCCCGGGTCTTCATAGCTGATGCCATCGGCGCGCATATACGAGGCGGCAAACGTGCCGATTTCCACGGCTTTCGGACTGGGGTTCCACACGTCCCATTTCTGCCCCTTCGCCGGATCAGCGCGGTGGGTGCCGCGAACCAGTAGTCCGGAACAGTCCGACGCGGGGTCCTGCCCGCAACTGTCGACCGTTTTGTTGTACAAGGTTTCGACCTTTTTCAGTGTCTCGTCGCACGACTCGGCATGCGCCCACGTTGCCTGAATCAGCAGCGGGAACATAAGCAATGGAGCGATCCTGTTTAAACGTTTTTGCATGGCTTGCATCTCCTTGATTAGCCAACACACACCTTCAACGCGGCACCGGGTTGCAACCCGCCGCCCGGGTTTCGCTGTCCGATAACGCCGGCCGGAAAGGCTCGAGGTTCCACGGCGTCTTGTTGCGGTAATTGACCAGCACGCAGCTCAATTGCTGACGCATGCTGCCCACCGACTTTTCGTTGTCGCGCCAATTGCTGTCAGCGCCTTTGAGGGCAAACAGTTGCTGGTAGATCGCGTCAATCTGTTCTTTAGGCAAGGCCCGCCCCGCCGCCGTGGGCACGATGCTCAGGCTCCACTCATCCTTGCGGGTGCCGGGGTCATAACGTTTGATCCAGTCGGCCGAAGCAATGTACTGCGCTGCAAGCGGTGGCGGCTGGGTGTCGCTCGCCACGCCAGGATCGATCGCCTGATCGGCCGCAACGTAGCTGAAACGCTGTTCGGCAGGCTTGGTGAAATCCAGCCGCAGGATTGGCACGCTGTAGCCTCGCGCCTGAAGTTTTTTCTGGAAGTTGCGTGCGCTGTTCAGGCCGTTCTCGGGTTTCGGTGGCGCCTGATCACCGCGAGTGGCGAAGTTCTGCGTGCTGTTGACGTTGTAGATGAAGGCATCGATGTACTTCATGTTTTCGCTGCCATCGTTGGTCGCCGTGGCGTTTTTCAACATGAACTCGTTGACCTGGGCACTGAAGGCAAAAGGGTCCTTGTTGGTGGTGTTTGGCCGCGACTCGTGCACGCGGATCATCGCTTTCCAGTCGCTGGGTTTTTCCGCGTTCCACGAACATTGGCCGTATTGAATCGGCCCCTTCATCAACCCGGTGTATTTCTGCGTCCACTGCTCGGCGGTGCTGACCCCGGCTTCGGCACAAGTGCCATAGGCCAGCGCGGCATTGCGATTGTTCATCACCCCCTGCGCCGCGCGCGGCGGCTCGCGACTGTCGAAGAAACCGCAGCCATACCACTTGCGCTCCGGCCCCGTGCCGCCATCGAAAGCGTAAATACAGGTGAAGCCCTGCTCCTTGACCGGCAGGTTCAGCGTCGCCGCATCGGTGGGCGTGCGCAGAATGAACCCGGCCGGGTGGATGAGGATTCGCGTGCTCAGATCCTTGCGAATCCACGAGTAGGACGTCGCACCTATCTTGATCGCATAAGGGCTGTAATCCCACGGATTGAAAGGCCCGTCATTGACCATGCGCAGCGTCACGCCGCTGCAGTAATAGAGCCCCCGCGCGGCGCCGGTATCGGGTTCCTGGCAGGAATCCTTGAGGGTGTTGTAGTTGGAATTGATCCGTTTGAGTGTGTCCAGCGGATCAGGCTGGGCGATGGCCGTGTTCAGTAACAAGGGCAGCGTGAGGGCGAAGGCAAATGATGAAACTTTGCGCAATAGCACAGCTGCGTTCGAGCAATCCTTTGTCATGAGATACCGTCCTGGTAAATCGGCCCGATACGATGAGCCTTCGAAATGACTATAGAACACATCTGGAAACGCGATCCCCCTGTAGGAGCTGCCGCAGGCTGCGATCTTTTGATCTTGTTTTTTACAACCAACGTCAAAAGATCGTCCGATCGCGGCCCGAGCCTGCGGCAGCTCCTACAGGGGTAGTGAAAAAGATTTTGCGTAGGGTGTAACGCATCGTCATGAGCGTTCTCTAGAGGGGTAAGCAAGCGCAAAAGCGTTTGTAAAAACCCTGATCAAGACTGGAGAAACATCATGACTGCTACCACCCGCACCCTGTCCGCCACCGCCCTGGTTCTGGCCCTCGGTTCTGCCCTGAGCATGGCTGCCGTCTCCACCGCCCACGCCGCCGACGACATGGAAAAATGCTTCGGCGTCGCCATGAAAGGTCACAACGATTGCGCCGCCGGTGCAGGCACCACGTGTGCCGGCACGGCGAAAATGGACTACCAGGCCAACGCCTGGAAACTCGTCCCGAAAGGCACCTGCGCCACCACCGAAAGCAAGACCTCGCCGACCGGTTTCGGTCAGATGGAAGCCTTCAAAGCCAAGTCCTGATCCAAGGCCTGCCTGAGTGACGATCATGTTTACAACACAAGACACTCCCCTCCCCGGCACTCAGGCAGCCCTTGCCGAGCTCCCGCCCCGTGCCGGGCTGGGGCTCAAGACCGGGCACTTTCGTGAAGTGCTCGACACTCAACCGGACATCGGTTTCTTCGAAGTCCACGCCGAAAACTACATGGTGGCCGGCGGCCCGTTTCATCATTTTCTCGGTTTGATTCGCGAACAGTATCCGCTGTCACTGCATGGCGTCGGCCTGTCCATCGGCTGCGAAGGCCCGCTGGATACTCAGCACCTGCAACGCCTGGCCGAGCTGATTGAGCGCTATCAACCACACTCCTTTTCCGAACATCTGGCCTGGTCGAGCCACGGCCCGGTGTTCCTCAATGACCTGCTGCCCCTGGCCTACGACGAGCCGACGCTGAACCGCGTCTGCGCGCATATCGATCAGGTGCAGAACACCCTTAAACGACCGATGCTGCTGGAGAATCCGGCGACCTATCTGGCGTTTCAGCGTTCGACATACGACGAGCCCGACTTCATCCACGAAGTGATCCGTCGCAGCGGCTGTGGCCTGTTGCTCGACGTCAACAATGTCTATGTGTCGTGTGTGAACCATCACCGTGATCCGCTGGAGTATCTCGATGCGCTGCCGCTGAACACGGTTGGTGAGATTCATCTGGCCGGGTTTGCCGAAGATTCCGACAGCCTGGGTGACCGCTTGCTGATTGACGATCACGGCGCGCCGATTGATCAGGCCGTTTGGGCTTTGTACTGGCAGACGCTGGATCGTATCGGGCCGAAAGCAACCTTGATCGAACGCGACAATCAGGTGCCCGCGTTCAACACCTTGCTGGCCGAAGCGCATCAGGCAGACGAGATGCTGCTGTGCGCCGGGAGTCGGCCATGAGCACGCAAAGCGCATTCAGCGCCGCGCTGCTCGATGTGCGCCTGCCCTGCCCCGCTGGTTTGTGCAGCAGCAACGGCGCCGATCCCGCCAGCCGTTTTGCGGTGTATCGCAACAATGTGCAGAACTCGTTGATCAATGCACTAGCCGACAGTTATCCGGTGGTCGCGCAATTGGTTGGCGAAGAGTTTTTCCGCGCCATGGCGGCCATTTTCGTACAACAACAGCCGCCGCAGAGTCCGTTAATGAGTCGCTATGGCGAAGCGTTTGCGGACTTTATCGACGTCTTCGAACCGGCATCGAGCCTACCTTATCTGGCCGATGTCGCGCGCCTTGAGTATCTGCGCACGCAGGCCTATCACGCCGCCGACGCCGACCCCGTGCGGCCAGAACAAATCACCGCCGCGCTGGCCGCCCCACAGGCATTGAGCGAACTGTGCTTCACGCTTCATCCCTCCCTGCACCTGCTCGATTCGGCCTATGCCGTGGTTGCGATCTGGGCGGTGCATCAGCAAGACGCCACGCTGGGAGGCATCGAGACCGATCAGGGCCAGCACGCGCTGGTTTTGCGTAACGGGCTGGAGGTTGAGGTGTTTGCCCTTGATCACGGCGCCAGCGTGTTTATCCGCCAACTGAGCGATGGCCAGCCACTGCGGGCAGCCGCCGAAAACAGCCCCGAATTCGATCTCAGCCAGACCCTGGCCTTGCTGATCGCGCGCAACGTCATCACCCACTTGAACAATAAGGTAACGCCATGAACAACCTGATCACTCGCGCCATTTCGCTGCTCGAGAGAATCCCCCAGAGCCTGATCGCTTTTATTGCGCGCTTCGCGATTGCGGCGGTGTTCTGGAAGTCCGGGCAGACCAAGATCGAGGGGCTGGCGATCGACCTGGTCGACGGTACCTTCCAGCTCGGCTGGCCGCGCCTGGCCGATTCGACCATTCCGTTGTTCACCAGTGAATATCATGTGCCGCTGCTGTCACCGGAGATTGCCGCGCACATGGCGGCGTTTGCCGAGCACTTCTTTCCGATGTTGATCCTGATCGGCTTCGCCACAAGGTTTTCGGCGCTGGCATTGTTGGGCATGACCCTGACCATTCAGCTGTTTGTGTATCCCGATGCCTATCCGACTCATGGCACCTGGGCGGCAGTGTTGCTGTACCTGATGGCGACCGGGCCGGGAAAATTGTCGATCGATCACCTGATCGCCCGACACTACAACCACTGAGATTCATGTAGGAGCTGCCGAAGGTTGCGATCTTTTGATCTTGTCTTTTAAAAGCAAGATCAAAAGATCGCAGCCTTCGGCAGCTCCTACAGGGGGATGGGTCAGTGCTGGAGGCGATCCAGTGCCTCGCCGCTGCGCTTGAACCAGCCGATCAGATAGTCCGCCAATACCTGCGTGCGTTTCGGCAAACCGCCCTGATACGGATGCACCAGGTACATCGGCATCCGTCGGGTCTGATAGTCGCGCAGCAGCAGGCGCAATCGGCCGTCAGCCAATTCCGCCTGGAGCAAGTACGAAGGCAATCGGGCGATGCCCGCGCCAGTGAGCGCAGCTTTCTTCAGCAGGTTGTAGTGATTGCTGGCGAACGGCCCCGACACCCGTACTCGCAGCAATTCGTGCTGCTGGTGATACAGCCATTCCTCACGGCCGCTGTAGTGGCTGTTGAGCAAACAACGGTGCTCGGCCAGCGCTTGCGGGGTCGTCGGTTCGCCGAATCGCTGCAGATACGCCGGGCTGGCACAGGTCATTTCCTGCCAGGCCAGCAGCGGCTTGGCGACCAGTCTCTCGTCATTGGCCACCTCGCTGCGAATCGCCAGATCAAAACCGTCGCGGGACAAATCCCGATAGCTGTTGTTCAGCTCCAGTTCGATCTGCACCTCGGGATATTGCTGCGAGAACTCCAGCAGCAAGCCATCGAAAAAGGTTTCCCCCAGCGAAACCGGCACTGTCATTCGCACGGGACCGGCCATATCGTCTTTCAGCCGCGCCAACGCCTGACGCGCTTTTTCGACCTGCACGACCAGCGCCTGCGCTTGCGGCAGCAACGCCGCACCTGCCGCCGTCAGGCTCAAGCGACGTGTGGTGCGCTGCAGCAGCACCACAGCAAACCGCGCTTCAAGTTGGCTGATGCGTTTGGACAACTGCCCCTTGCTGCAGCCTAACTGCTGCGCCGCCAGGGTAAAACTGCCGGCCTCGATCAACACGGCAAACGCCGCCAGATCATCCATTTCGCTCATGGATTGTTTCCATTTGAAAACCAAAGGTTGCCTATTAGTGCGCTTATCCGCAGAAAAAACCACTCTAGACTGAGTCCTCGTTCAATCACTTGAGGTACAGCTCGATGAAAATTCTATTGATAGGCGCTGGCGGCACCATTGGTTCAGCCGTGGACAAAGAGCTCTCGCAACGTCACGAAATCATTCGCATCGGTCGCAACAGCGGTGACCTCAATGTCGATATCAGCGACAGCGCATCGATCCGCCAATTGTTCGAACAGACCGGAAAGTTCGACGCGCTGATCTGCGCTGCCGGTAACGTGACCTTCGCGCCGCTCGGCGAGATGACTGGAGACAGCTTCGCCCTCGGCCTCAAGGACAAGCTGATGGGCCAAGTCAACCTGCTGTTGATCGGCCGCGAATTCGCCAATGATGGCGCTTCGTTCACCTTCACCACGGGCGTGCTCAGTCATGATCCGATCCGCAGCGGTGCGTCGGCGGCGCTGGTCAACGGTGCGCTGGACAGTTTTGTGCGGGCGGCCGCCATTGAGTTACCGCGCGGCCTGCGGGTGAATTCGGTCAGTCCGACCGTGTTGCTGGAAGCGATGGGCAAATATGCGCCGTACTTCCGTGGCTATAAGCCAGTTGCTGCGGCAGATGTGGCGTTGGCCTACGCGAAAAGTGTCGAAGGCCTGCAAACCGGTCAGACGTTTCATGTGAACTGAGCCGTCTACTGCAACGAGGTGGGTCAGCGAGCGGGTTCAAGTTGCTTGGCGTACCCACCGGCGCGCTGTCGAAGCCAGCGCTGCAGCGGTCGTTCGAACAGACGATGGCAAAGCAGGCTGGCGCCGATCAACACCGTGAAAAACAGCAAAAAACTCCACGGTTGATAAAACACCTCGCGCCCATTGAAGAATTTGTCGGCCAGCAACGCCGCAGAAATTTGCAGCGGAAAATGTAGTAAATAGGTGGCGTAACTGATGTCGCCGAGCCAGGACAGACGCCTGGCCAACGGTTCCAGCCATGAGTGACAGGCCGCCACGCAGGCGACGGACAGCGGAAACAGTACGGCAAATTTGATCAGTGCCGATTGGGTTGTATCGTCGAACAGCCACCAGCCTGCCGCGCAGACGAGCGTCAGACTCACACCCACCCAGCGCTCGGCAAACCGCCGCAACAACGCGGCCACCCCGAAGTAGGCCAAGCCACCGCCGAAAAATCCGATCACACCCAGGGCGATTTTGTAGTGTGCGGGAAATATCCATGCGGCACTGACCACCAAACCGACGCTGATGACTAGCGGCTTAGGCGCATAACGCCACAACAGGAAAAATGCGCCGTACAACAGCACTTCCACCGAGACAGACCAGACCGGCCCATTGAACGACCAACCGTCCTCGAACCCCCACGCGGGCGCCAGAAGCACATTCAACAACGCGTGATACGCATCGTTGAAAGGATAAACAAATGCGTTACCGGTGTAGGCGCTGTAGATCTTTTGCAGCACCGCGACGACAACAAATGTCGCCAGATGCAATGGGTAAATCCGGCTGAACCGATCAATGAAAAACTGTTTCGCGGTCAGTTCGCGCTGCGCGAGGGCACGCGCAAACAACCAGAAAAACACAAACCCGGAAAGACTGAAAAACAGCGAAACGGCATCGCCGCCATGGCGGTAGAACAGCGAAAAAACACTGTAAAACGGTTGTTCCTCGCGCAGTAACGGACCGGGCACTGCGCCGAGGAAAAAGAAGTGTTGCCAGTGCCAGAACACCACGGCCAGCGCCGCGAGGCCGCGCAATGCGTCCAGCGCATGCAGTCGTTGAGGAAATACGGAAG
Organism: Pseudomonas sp. PB103; assembly: GCF_009764635.1. Taxonomy (NCBI): domain Bacteria; kingdom Pseudomonadati; phylum Pseudomonadota; class Gammaproteobacteria; order Pseudomonadales; family Pseudomonadaceae; genus Pseudomonas; species Pseudomonas sp. PB103. The sequence continues at coordinate 26,535 of NZ_RWIL01000094.1, forward strand.
AGTCTTGCTGCATGTCTGATGAGCCCGCTGCTGGACAGGTGCGCCACTATGCTGTGGCCCGGTGCTCAACTCAAGCGTAGGCAGGCATCGGCCACACAAGCCTTGTGATCACCGCCCACCCTCAGTAACGTGGCGGCACTTGTCTGGAGAGTCGAAGATGCGTGTTGCCCGTTCGTTAGTCCTTGTTGCCCTGCTGCCGTTGTTTGCCGCTTGCCAGTTGTTCGATGGCCAGCGTGAAAGTGCCTCGCACGTCGGGCAGACGCGGATGCAGGGGCAACTGACCGCCGCTGACGGCAAACTGGTGTTTCAGCCGTGTCAGGATCAGCGCCAACTGGTGGTCAATGACATCGGCGGCACCAGCGTCCTGCAAGAGGCGGCGACCCTCGCCGATGAGCAGGGCAAACTGTTTGCCGATGTTCGCGGCAAAGTCACCGGTGATCGCCTCGATCTGACGCAACTGTACCGCGTCGAGCGCTCCGGTACGGCCTGCGATGATCCGAATTTCAAACTGCTGATCCTGCGCGCGACCGGCCATGGCCCGGAGTGGAACGTCAAGGTCAGCGGCAAAGGCATGGTCATCGACCGCGACGGTCAGCCGCCGCTCGCCGTGCCTTATGTTGAAGAACAACTGGGCGACGGCCGCTTCAACCTCAGCAGTGAAGCCAACAACCAGCGCATCGAGTTGTGGGTCGCGCCGCAGCGCTGCGTCGACAGCAACACCGGCAGCGTGCAGCACATGAGCGCCGAGTTGCGCATCGACGGCCAGGTGCAGCGCGGTTGCGGGTATTTCGGCGGATCGCGCAACGACTGAGCGTTTTAGCCTCACCGGATCCGGCCTTTGCGGCTTATAATCGCGGCCTTCAAACGCCCTGGCGCAGTTGTGCGCCCCGCGAACCCGGATCCTCGCCATGTTACGAATCACTGAACTCAAGCTGCCAATCGACCATCCCGAAGAAGACCTGCGCCCTGCCATCGTGCAGCGTCTGGGCATCGCCAGCGATGATCTGCTCGATTTCACCTTGTTCAAGCGCAGCTACGATGCGCGCAAAAAGTCCTCCGAACTGTGCTTCATCTACACCATCGACCTCAGCGTGCGCGACGAGGCCAAGGTGTTGGGCAAGTTCGCCGACGACCGTAACGTCAACGTGGCGCCGGATGTCAGCTACAAATTCGTAGGTGAAGCGCCGAGTGACCTGAGCCAGCGCCCGATCGTTGTCGGTTTCGGCCCGTGCGGCATCTTCGCCGGCCTGCTGCTGGCACAAATGGGTTTCAAGCCGATCGTCCTCGAACGTGGCACCGAAGTCCGTCAGCGCACCAAAGACACCTGGGGCCTGTGGCGTAAAAGCGTACTCAACCCAGAATCCAACGTGCAGTTCGGCGAAGGCGGCGCGGGCACGTTCTCCGACGGCAAGCTGTACAGCCAGATCAAGGATCCGAAGTTCCTTGGCCGCAAAGTCCTGCACGAGTTCGTCAAGGCCGGCGCGCCGGAAGAAATCCTCTACGTCAGCAAACCGCACATCGGTACGTTCCGTCTGACCGGCATGGTTGAAAACATGCGCGAGCAGATCCGCGAACTCGGCGGCGAAGTGCGCTTCCAGGAACGCGTCACCGACGTACTGATCGAAGACGGCCAACTGGTCGGCGTCGAGCTGGCCAGCGGCGAAACCCTGCATTCGAAACACGTGGTTCTGGCCCTCGGCCACAGCGCCCGCGACACCTTCCGCATGCTCCACAGCCGTGGCGTGTTCATGGAAGCCAAGCCGTTCTCGGTGGGTTTCCGCATCGAACACCCGCAATCGCTGATCGACCGTGCGCGCTTGGGCAAGTACGCCGGCCACCCGAAACTAGGTGCCGCCGACTACAAACTGGTGCACCACGCCAAGAACGGCCGTTCGGTCTACAGCTTCTGCATGTGCCCGGGCGGCACCGTGGTCGCGGCGACCTCCGAGCCGAACCGCGTGGTCACCAACGGCATGAGTCAGTACTCGCGTAACGAGCGCAACGCCAACTCCGGCATCGTTGTCGGTATTACCCCGGAAGTCGATTATCCGGGCGGCCCGCTGGCAGGGATCGAGTTGCAGGAACGTCTGGAATCCCACGCGTTCATTCTGGGTGGCAGCGATTACAAGGCGCCGGCGCAACTGGTCGGCGACTTCATTAATGACATTCCCTCGACCGAGCTGGGCGAAGTCGAGCCCTCGTACAAGCCGGGCGTGGCGCTGGGCGACCTCGCGCTGGCGTTGCCGGACTTTGCCATTGAGGCCATCCGCGAGGCCTTGCCGGCATTCGAGAAGCAGATTCGCGGGTATTCGCTGCACGATGCGGTGTTGACCGGGATCGAGACGCGCACCTCGTCGCCGCTGCGCATTACGCGTAACGAGACGCTGCAGAGCATGAACGTGAAGGGCTTGTTCCCCGCCGGTGAAGGCGCCGGTTATGCGGGCGGGATTCTGTCGGCGGGTGTTGACGGGATTCGCATTGCCGAAGCCGTGGCGCGCGACATCCTCGGCCTGACTGAGTGATCAGCATCCCCTGACATCCCCCCCTGTGGGAGCTGGCTTGCCAGCGATGACGGACTCAGTTTCAACATTAATGTTGACTGAACCACTGCCATCGCTGGCAAGCCAGCTCCCACATTGATTTCGGTGTGTCAGATGTTGGCGCGCAGGACTGAGGTCGGCAGCGGTTCACCGCGCTCGGCACTCGCTGTCACGGCTTCGATCAACCCACTCAGCTCATAGCCCTGCGCTTTCAGCCAATCCTGATCGTAATACGTGTCGGCATAGCGCTCGCCGCCATCGCAAAGAATCGCCACGATCGACCCCGACTCCCCCGCTGCTTTCATCTGCTGCGCCGCCATCAACGCGCCGATCAGATTAGTCCCGCTCGACCCGCCGACGTGCCGCCCCAGACGCTGCGCCAGATAATGCATGGCCGCCAGCGACAAGGCATCCGGCACCTTGACCATCGCATCAATCACCTTGGGCAGGAACGACGCCTCCACCCGTGGCCGACCGATACCCTCTATCCGCGAACCACACTCCAGACGCAAACTCGCATCGCCGCTCTGGTAGTAATCGAAGAACACCGAGCGCTCGGCGTCGGCACACAACACGCGCGTACAATGCTGGCGATAGCGCACATAACGGCCGAGGGTCGCGGTGGTGCCGCCGGTGCCGGGGCTGGAAATCAACCAGCTTGGTTCCGGGTGTTGCTCGTAACGCATCTGCTGAAAGATTGACTCGGCGATGTTGTTGTTCGCGCGCCAGTCGGTGGCACGTTCGGCGTAGGTGAACTGGTCGATGAAATGGCCACCATGCTCACGCGCCAGACGCTCGGATTCGGCGTAGATCTGCGTCGGATCTTGCACCAGATGACTCTGGCCACCGTAGAACGCAATCTGCGCGATCTTCTCTTTCGAGGTGGTTGCCGGCATCACCGCAATGAACGGCAAACCGAGCATCCGCGCGAAATAGGCTTCGGAAATTGCCGTCGAGCCACTGGACGCTTCGATCACCGGCGCGCCGGGTTTAAGCCAGCCGTTACACAACGCATAGAGAAACAGCGAACGTGCCAGCCGATGTTTGAGGCTGCCGGTCGGATGGCTGGACTCATCCTTGAAATACAACTCGATGCCGGCAAAACCTGGCAGCGGCAAGGGGATCAGGTGGGTGTCGGCGCTGCGCTGAAAATCCGCTTCGATGATGCGGATGGCTTCGCGGGCCCACTGTCGGTTGTCGCTCATGGTGATGGTTCTCGTTGAATCGGGCAGGAGGTCTATCTGTTCGAAAGGCTTGCTCATCAGCTTAGGAAAAATCCTCCTTCACGCACAGATACAGCTGCGTCTCAATGTGTCGGGCAACTGCTAGGCTCAGCGTGGCCGGGGCTCAGCCGCGTTGTAACGCCATATAACAAAAAAGAATATAACTTTTGTTTTAACAACTAACAGTACGGGTTAGGGTGTCCCACCTTTTTGACGATTCGATGGAGAGCGACCTTGCCTCTGCGTAGCACTTTCACGCGTTTCTTTCAGTTGGAAGCTGCCAGCGGTCTGTTATTGATCGCCGCAGCCATCCTGGCCCTGATTATCAACAACTCGCCGCTGTCGTGGCTGTACACCGGCCTGCTCGACACCCCCGTGGTGGCGCAGATCGGTGCGTTGAAAATCGCCAAACCTCTGCTGCTGTGGATCAACGACGGCCTCATGGCGATGTTCTTCCTGCTCATCGGCCTGGAAGTGAAGCGCGAGGTGCTCGACGGTCAGCTGTCCAAGCCCTCGCAGATCGTCCTGCCCGGCGCGGCGGCGATCGGCGGTATGCTGGTGCCGGCGCTGATCTACTGGTTTCTCAACCGTGACAACCCGGCGGCGCTGAGCGGCTGGGCGATCCCGACCGCCACCGACATCGCCTTCGCCCTCGGCGTACTGGCGTTGCTCGGCAAGCGTGTCCCGGTGTCGCTGAAGCTGTTCCTGATGACCCTGGCGATCATCGATGACCTCGGCGCCATCGTGATCATCGCGATCTTCTACTCCGGCGAACTCTCGACCCTGTCGTTGGGCCTGGCCGCAGCGTGCATTGCCGCGCTGGTGGCGATGAACCGGCTCGGGGTGGTCAAGCTCGGGCCGTACATGATCATCGGCCTGATCCTTTGGGTTTGTGTACTCAAGAGCGGAGTGCACGCGACGCTGGCCGGCGTGACGTTGGCCTTCTGCATCCCGCTGCGCACGAAAAACGCCGAGCCGTCGCCACTGCTGACCCTCGAACATGCGCTGCATCCGTGGGTGGCCTACGGCATCCTGCCGCTGTTCGCCTTCGCCAACGCCGGCCTTTCACTGAGCGGCGTGACCGTGGAAAGCTTCACTCACCACGTGCCGATGGGCATCGCGGTGGGCCTGCTGCTGGGCAAGACCGTCGGTGTGTTCGGCCTGACCTGGCTGGCGGTCAAAGTCGGCATCGCCGCCCTGCCCCAAGGCGCCAACTGGGGTCAGGTCATGGGCGTGGCAATTCTCTGCGGGATCGGCTTCACCATGAGCCTGTTCGTCGGTTCGCTGGCCTTTGAACCGGGCGTGAGCGACTACGCCGGGATGGATCGGATGGGCATTCTGACCGGCTCGATTCTGGCGGCGTTGATTGGTTATGCGGTGACGGCAGCGGCGAGTCGCCGCAATGCTCTGCAAAACGCCTGATACGCATATTTCTACAAAAGGCAGAGCCCTTCTATCCAGAGGGGCTTGGCTCTGAACCTTGCAAGTGTGCTATATCTTTCGTTGACAGCCGCACCTTCTCAGCACCGCTTCTGGAGTCATCCATGTCACGTAAAGCAGAAAAACGCCCAATGACGGACGATCAGATTTCCGTACAGGAATCGCGTATTCCGGACATTGCTCTGAAGGCCTTCAGCAACGCTTATAAAATGGCGCTCGCCAACGGCGCTGCGGTTCTCGTTGCCAAAGATGGTCAGCTGTTTGAAGTGACCGAGAAGACATCAATTGCTTTGCGCTCAATCGGCACCTATGGAAATCTGAAAAGCGGCACTCGCCTGCACATCAACAAATCCTCAAAACAGGCCACTTCTTGAGCACACCGAGGTTACGGATATTCGCGGGCCCGAACGGCTCAGGAAAAAGCACCTTCAATCGACTGGTTCCCGCGCATTTGCTGGGCAACTACATAAATCCTGATGACATCGAACGAGCAATCAAAGATACGGGCTATTTTGATTTCACCTCCTATCGCATCGAGGCTCACAAGGAAGACATTTTCGACTTCTTCCGTGAACATGCCCTGCTAAAGAAATCCCCACATTCACTAGCAAAGCTCGATGCCCTTACGATTGATGGCGAACGCCTCAGCTTTTCCAATACTGAAATCGACTCATACGTCGCATCCGCCCTTTCCGACTTTATACGTAGATCACTGATCAAAGAACGCATCAGTTTTACCTTTGAAACAGTCATGTCCTCCTCTGACAAAGTCAGCCTGCTCGCCGAGGCCCATCAGTCCGGTTACCGGGTTTACGTTTACTACGTCGCGACAGCCGATCCTCAGATCAATATTGCCAGGGTTGCCTATCGAGTATCCCAAGGTGGGCACAGCGTTCCTCCTGAAAAAATACAAGCGCGGTACTGGAGATCTCTTGAGCTCTTGTCTGAAGCTATCTTGACCTCGAACCGGGCCTATATTTTCGACAACTCGGATGAAGGCAGTGAAGGCCTGACGCAAATAGCGGAGATCACTGATGGCGAACTGATTGAAATTAAATCAGACACCCAGCCGCCATGGTTCAAAGAGTTCGTACTCGATAAGTTGCTGTAAGTGATGGACGCGAATTTCTCCCCAATCTTCTGACTCTTTTATAGTCTTGCTCTTCAGCAGAGCGCCAGCGGGTCTTGCGTCGAACAATTCCCACGTCTTTAGAGACGCGTCCTACAGCCACAATTTTCCTGCTTCGTTAACGTTGCCCAGCCCTTTGCAAAGGGCTGTCGATGGATGAGCGAAAGGACGATCAGTGGCTGGCAACAAGGACATTCCCCGGGTTCCCAACCCACCGCAAGGCGACGGGCATCACGTCACCCAACGCTTCATGAAAGCCAGCGAATTGGCCGCACGCGACGCCAGACAAAACGCTTACGACGCCATGTTGGCGCGGCAGGAGGCTTTCGAGCGTAGCTGTGAGGCGGCGGTCAAAAAAGCCAACCCAGAGCGGGCCGGCTGCGTATTCGCCAAGTCCTGCAACTTGCCGGATGCAATCATCGACTACTCGAGTCCCTCGGGGATGGTGCCGACCGACAGCCTGAAGGATTACGGCGATCTCATCCTGCTCGGTGCCCGCGAAGCCGATGAAAGCGGTGCAGTTCATCTCAAGAAAATCGGTGCAACGGTCATCCCTACAGGATTTGGCAGTTTTGCGTTGGCAGGTTCGGCTTTCAAAGCTCTGCCCGCAATTGTATCCAGCCCGGTGATTACGCCATTGGTGGGTCTGGTGGCGCTGTTCATGCCATCGAGCCTTGGTGACAGCGCGCTGTATACCGAGGAGCAATTGCGCGGCCTTCAACAGGCGCGAACTCGCGTCCGGTTGAGAGTCGAGCAACAGGCTGATGGAAGCTTGAAGGGCTACGGCTTCTACACCGGCAAGCATCGCGATTGGGAAATGGTTGATGTCGTGCAATTCAGCGCGCGGGGCAGCGAGTTTATTGCCGATCTTGGTGAAGACGTAGAACTGATCTGGACACCTGCTGTGGATGGCTCGGACATCCTCGGCATTCCTGCGCTGGAGGCTGCACCGCAAGCACCGCATATCTGGGTTTATCCGCCGACGAACGCTGCGGACGGGATTCTGGTCAATCCGGTTTATCCGCCGGAGTACAAAGATTTCATACTGGTGTTTCCGGTGGGGTCGGGTGTTAGGCCGGTTTATATTGTTCTAAATATACGACGCCACGGTACCGCCGAAGCTGGCCATACCTACCATCCTGCTCCCGAAACAAGCGATATCACCGCATTTCCCGGTTTGAAAAGAGCAAAAAAGAAAACCCCATACGCGGGTGGTCTCCGAGATCGCTGGACGGATGTGAAAGGTAGAACAATATATGAATGGGATTTTCTGCATGGAGAGCTTGAGACATACCGGGCAAGTGATGGCACTCACTTGGGTTCGTTCGACCATAAAACCGGTAAGCAGCTAGATCCGCCGAAAAAGAAGAAGCGCAGCATCAAGAAATATCTATGAGGGATCTATGGGACTAAGAGCCAGGCTTGAATGGTATGACAAGAAAACGGGACTGGGAGAAGGAGAAGAATTATCGAAGGACTTCTGTGACGACGGTTCAATTATCGAATCACTTGGAATGCCAATCGAAAATAATGTGAACAACGGAGGATTCGATGTGCCCTCGCAATGGGTCGATATCTTGCAACCCCACTTCAGACAAACCATTGATTTATCTTCTTTCGACTTTCAGATCGCTTTCGTCTACCGCGACCATTGGTAAGCAGCCAACAAAAAACCCCGACCAGTCACCTGATCGGGGTTTTCTTTACCCTGCATCCCGCTTAGTGCGAAACGCGGCTGGTCCCGCCAACGGTGGAGATGCGCACGCGCTCGCCAACGCGGAACACTTCGTTCTCCTGAACCTGCTGCACGTAGGCACGCATGCTGCCGTCGTCTTCACGCACGGTGATTTCCACACCTTGCGTGCGGGTCAGGCCTTCTTCTGTGGCCGAACCGATCAGACCGCCCGCCACTGCACCGATGACCGCAGCAACAATGCTGCCCTTGCCGCCACCGATGGCGCTGCCGCCAACGCCACCTACTGCTGCACCGGCGATGCCGCCGATCGGGGTTTTGGTGCCTTCGATTTTGACCGGGCGCAGGGATTCGATGGTGCCCATGCGAATCGTCTGCACGCGACGCGCTTCGTCACGGGAGTAGGAGTCACCGGTCAGGCTCGATTGGCAGCCGGTAAGCAACATCGCCATCGTGGAAAAGGAAGCAACCAGCAGAACAGACTTACGCATAGCATCAACTCCAAAGGAACATATATTCATTAAACTCCGTGGCTTGACGCCTGTCACGACGCAGCCCGGACAAATTGGCTTTCATTCAGGCGAGGTACAGACGCCTGCACTTTTCCCTATAGAAGCCCCTACAGTAGCGCCAAATTCCAGATTCTGCGCCACCGACACCAAGGATTTTCATGGATTACTTGATCATCGTCGTCACCACGGCCGCCGGTTTGTACTTCCATGGGTGGTTGTACGTGCGGATCAAACGCTGGATGGATCGCGACCTGGCGCTGTCGCTGGCCGGCAAGGATGAGGGCAAACGGGCCTTCATGCTCGAGCAGTTGGCGAACGCTCAGGCGCAGAAGATCAAGCGCCGGGATCTGCCGCAGTGACTTGAGGCCGCTGCGGCAGGCTATCCCGCTCGGTAGACTGCTCAGGGTGCCAGACGTTCAAGAATCCAGTCAGCGCCCTGCACACGGTAGTTGAGGCGATCGTGCAGACGGCTCGGACGGCCCTGCCAGAATTCGATGCGCTCAGGCAGCAAGCGATAACCGCCCCAATGTTGCGGGCAGTCGGGCTGAGTATCGGAAAAGCGCTGTTCGGTCGCCTTGAGCAAATCCTCCAGTTCACCGCGCCCGTTGATCACCCGGCTCTGCGGTGAAGCCCAGGCGCCGAGACGGCTGCCCAACGGACGCACCTGGTAATAGGCATCGGACTCCTCGGGCGTGACCTTCACCACCCGACCTTCGATGCGTACCTGGCGCTCAAGAGTCGGCCAGAAGAAGGTCATGGCAGCAAAAGGGTTGGCCGCCAGGTGTTGGCCCTTGGCACTCTCGTAGTTGGTGAAGAAGGTGAAACCCTGCTCGTCCAGGCCTTTGAGCAGCAGAATGCGGCAATGCGGACGGCCGTCCGCATCCACCGTGGCCAGGGTCATGGCGTTGGCTTCCACCGGCGCCTGTTCGGTTTTCACCGCGTCGGCGAACCACTGGTGGAACAACGCAAATGGCTCGGCCGGGGCTTGCGCCTCGGTCAAACCGTCCCGGGTGTAATCACGACGCATATCTGCCAGAGCCTGGGTCATGGCGCATTCCTTTTCGTTAGCGGATCACTTCTTGGTGGTATCGGTAGCGGCGACTTTCTTGTCGGTCGCGGCGGCTTTGGCTGGCGTGGTTTTCTTCGCTGGAGCCTTCGCCGGGGCTTTTTTGGCGGGAGCCTTGGCAGCGGCTTTCTTGGCCGGAGCCTTTTTCGCGGCAGGCACAGCCGCTTTTTTTGCAGCGGGGGCCGGGGTCACCGGTTTGGCCACTGGCTTGACGTCTTGCGCGGCGACCATGGTCACTGGCTTCGGCGCTGGCATGTTGTACTTGCTCAGCAGCGCGACCATGGTGTTTTGCGGGGTTACCAACAGTTCGACGCGACGGTTCAGGGCACGGCCTTCAACGCTGTCGTTGGCCGCACGTGGGGCTTCGGAACCCATGCCACGCAGCATCAGGCGATCACGCTGCAAACCGCTGAGGCGGAAAATCGCCGCAATGGCCTGGGCACGTTCCTGGCTCAATTTGATGTTGGCCGGAGCGGCACCGCTGGAGTCACTGTGGCCCAATACCAGAACGGCAGTTTTCGGGTCGGCTTCAAGGATTTTCGCCACACGGGTGAACGGGCCGAGGGTGACCGGCAGCAGCATCGCCGGACGATCCGGGTTGAACGAGCCTTCCACCGGAGCGGTCACGACCAGCACGTTTTCACGGCGTTCGAGTTGCAGGTTGCTGTCCTTGACCGCTTCACGCAGACGCGGCTCGTAGTCGTCAAGCCAGGCTTGAGTGACTTTCGGATCCGGCATCGGCACGGCTTTGGTGGTCGGCTGATCCTTGCCACCGAACGGCCACCACCACTTGCTACCGGTGTCGGCGTCAGCCTTGGCCACGGCAACCGGTTTCTTGGCTTCCGGTGCGACTTCAGCCTTCATGTCAGCCTTGGCCGCTTCATCATCGGAACCGAACGGCCAGTACCAAGGGCTGCTGCTTTCAGTTTTGGCGACCGGGGCAGTGGCAGCTGGCTTCAAAGGTGCAGGAGCCGGCTCTTTAGCGGCTACAGTGTCGGAAGAACCGAACGGCCACCAACTGCCGCCGTCCGCATCGTTTTTCGGGGTCTGTGCGCAACCGGTGATCGCTACACACAGGGCCAGGGCGAGGGTCTTTTTAGATGACATTGAAAATCCACAAAATGAAGTAATGAAAAATCAGAGCACTTTCGCCCGGATAAACAGTCGATTTGAATCGAAAAACCAGTCGAGGTTCCGACCCTGGAGCCTCTATTGACGCTTTACAGACAAGTGGCAAGTACCCGCGCAAGCTTCTGCGCGCGCGGGTCCATCAAAACGTACGGCCCAAGGGTGTTTGTCACGAATCCGAAGGCGACATCATGCTCAGGGTCAGCAAAACCAATGGAACCACCCGCGCCAGGATGACCAAACGCCCGTGGGCCGAGGCCGTAAGTGGCGTTGGCCACGTCCGGTTGATCGAGCATGCAGCCCAGACCAAAACGGGTGCGGGTCAGCAATGTTTTGTCTTCACCGAGGCTGTGTTCGCGGGTCAGCTCTTCGAGCATGTCGCTTTCGAGCAGGCTGCCGTCGAGCAAACCGGCGTAGAAACCGGCGAGGCTGCGCGCGTTACCGTGGCCGTTGGCCGCCGGTTGCTGCATGCGTCGCCATTCCGGTTTGTTGGTGCTGGTGAGCACCGACGGCGGATTGGTGAAAGCACGGGTGGTCATCGCGCTGGGTTCGCGCATCGTCACTTGCAGCAGGCGCTGAGCGGCAGCATCGCCGGCATTGCCTTTTCCGCGCGCGATGTGCGCCACGCGATGGAATTCTTCGTCGGCCAGGCCAACGTGGAAATCCAGGCCCAACGGTTTGGCCACGCGGGCAACGATGGACTCACCCGGGCCACGACCATCGGCGCGGCGCAGCAATTCACCGATCAGCCAGCCGTAGGTGATCGCGGCATACCCGTGACCGGTGCCCGGCGTCCACCACGGGGCTTCGGCCGCGAGGGCGTCGACCATGGTTTGCCAGTCGTAAAGGGCTTCGGGGGCGAGCAATTCACGCAGCGCCGGCAAGCCGGCCTGGTGGCAGAGCAATTGGCGCAGGGTCACGGATTCCTTGCCGGCAGCGGCGAATTCCGGCCAGTAGCGCGCGACCGGAACATCGAGTTGCAACTTGCCTTCGGCGACCAGTTGCAGCGCGGTGACAGCGGTAAAGGTTTTGGTGCAGGAGAACAGGTTGGCGATGGTGTCGCTGTGCCAAGCCTCGGCACCGTCCTTGTCGGCGGTACCGGACCAGAGGTCGAGGACGGTTTGTCCACCGACCTGAATGCACAAGGCTGCGCCGCGTTCCTGGGGATCGTCGAACAGTGCTGCGAAAGCCTCGCGCACCGCTTCAAATTGAAGCTCGTAATGTCCCTGAATCTGCACCCGCAACTCCCCCGCGAAAACGCTCTACAAAGTGGCCCGCATTGTTCCAGCCCTTGAGGGATTTGGGAACAGCTGCGGGCCAGACGGTTAAAAAGCCAAATCAAAAGATCGCAGCCTGCGGCAGCTCCTACATGGGATTGCGTTCCTTTGTAGGAGCTGCCGAAGGCTGCGATCTTTTAGCGTTTCAAACCTTAATGACCATTCCCCGAATGCCCACCCGCATGCCCTGCCCCCGCGCCTTTGCCGGCCTCACCTTTGCGGCCGCCTTCGGCTTCGTGCACGGGGGCTTTCTGCGCTTCCTGCCCCAACTGCTCAACTGCCTGCAAATTGCTCTTGCGCACCGTCTCGACAAAGCCCTGATACGGCAGATCCGTCACCCCGACCAAGCCGAAATGACCATTCTCGCCATCGAGCAGACGCCCGGTCACCGGTTGATCCAGATACTGGAACCAGTGCACGCCGACAATCGAAGGCTCGCTCAAGGCCTGCTTGAGGAAATTGGCGTAGGCCGGGCCACGATCTTCTTCTTTGCTCAGTTGCGTCACGCCGCCCCAGAACGGGCCGCGATCAGCAGAGCCGAAGTTGAATTCGGTAATCAACACCGGTTTGTCCAAAGCCCCCAATGCCGCGAAGTCATAACCATCCTGCGGCTTGAGCGTGTACATGTTGAAACTCAGCACATCGCAATACTGCGCGCAGGACGCCACGGCTTCCGGAGTGCTGATGGCGAAGCGACCGCCGAGCAACATCTGGTTTGGCGCGTGCCATTTCAGCGAATCGGAGATGGTCTTGAAGTAGGTGTCGGCGAAGACCTTCTGGAAATATTTGAAGTCGGCTTCGATTTCCGGGTGTTCCGGGCTCGGCAACGGTGGTTCGAAGCCCGGGTCTTCCATCAATTCCCACGCCGGCAGGTCAATGCCCCAAGCCTTCGACAACCCGGCCTGATTGCGGTACTTGTCGCGCAGTTGCTTGAGGAACGCACGCTTGGCCGGCACGTCGGTGGTCATTTTCAGCGTGCCGTAGGCCAGCGCGTAACGCGATTTCGGGTCAGCGCCGGGACCGGCCCAGGCCAGTTCGTTGTCGGCGTAATAGCCGATCAGCCACGGATCGTCACGGTGATCGCGGGCAGCAATGGCCACGGCGCGCTCGGTGGCCATGGCAAAACGCGGGTCGAACGGATCGGGCATGCCGCCCCACCAGTCGCTGCCGGTGCTGATGCTGGTGTAGTCACCAACGATCGACAGAGGCAAGGTGTACGGCACCCGCTCGGCATCGCCCAGCTCAGGCGCGCTCCAGTTGCCGACCGTGTTGAAGCCCCAGGCTTGCAGGCGATCAAGCGTGTGGTTGGCCCACTGCGACTCATCAATTGCTGCTTTACACGGCGCGGGAGCCTTTTCGCTGGCCACTTGCACGGTTTCAGTCTTGGCCGCTTCGGCGACGCCAGACTTCGGCTCAGCCGGTACAGCGGCAGGTTCTGATGCCTTGGCGGCAGCGGTTTCAGCCGCTTCAGCTTTCGCCGCTTCAGCAACGCCGGATTTGCTTTCGCTGTCCGCTTTGCACGGTTCGCCGTACACACGCTGCAAATTGGCGCCATAGAAGTCGTACCAACGCCCGTTACCGTGGCCACGGCCCTGATCGGCGCCGTTGCCACCTCGGTTATCGCCTTCGCCAAAATGCCTGGCCAGTGGCTCGTCAGCTTTGGGCAGCGATTCGAACATGTACTCGCGACCGGCCACGTAGGTCTGGTTGACGTCCGGGCTGACGGTGTTGACGCCAAGGGAGTAGAACGGGTGCCCTTCAGGCGTCACCAGATACCAGCGGCCATCACGCTTTTCCGTGCGGAAGAAGCCACTGGCCTTGAACGCCGGGCCTTTGTTCCAGCCACCGAACTTGTCCAACGAGGACTTCTCGCGCTCGGCCAGCCAGGTTTTCAGCTGTTGCTGTTCCTTGGCGGCGGCGGATTTCAGTTGTTCGTCATTGGCGACTTTTTCCGGCCATTTGCTGCGGGTCGATTGCCCGTAGGCGTCGACCAGATTGCCGTAAACAGCCTGGGTCACCGAGTCGCCGTCCTGCACACCGAAACGCTCGAGCAGCAGGCTCTGGGCGACTTTCGGTTGATCCATCGACAAGCTCACCGAGACCACCTGGCTGCGATCAATTTCACCGCTGCTGCTGGCCAGCAAAATCCGCTGGCCATCGACGGTCATCGGCATCGGCGGGCCGGCCTTCATGCCCTGGCTCAACGGTGCAGTCGCCACCAGTGGCACCAGCAACGTCTGCGCAGGACCTGCCGGCAGATCGACGCGGCTGACCAGCGTGCGGCCGTCATTGCTCTGGATCTGAACGTATACGGTGACAGCCCAGTTCATCGCGCTCTGCAAGCGCAGGGTCATCATCCCCGACTGCGACCAATCCCAGGCACCGGTTTGCGGGGTCAGGCGCAAAGTCGGGCGGGCCACCGGATTGAAGGTTACCCGGCGCAGCACTTCGCCTTCAGCCGTCTGTTCGGCATTGGCTTGCGGCAAATCGGCGTTTTCCGTGGCGATCTTTACCACGTCGGCCGGACGCACAAAGTTGAACAGGGTCTGCTGACCGGCTGGCGCTGCGAGCAACGGCGCAGCGAAGATCAAGGCGAAAACGGCAGGCAACGAACGGCGAATCATAAGAACGGAGTTCTCCCTAACGACCAACTGAGGCCAATGGAAAAGCGATGGCAGAGAGATAGACAACGCAGTGGGCAAAACTGCCCACTGATGTCTCAGGATATTTCACGACGGAAGGGCGGCAACGCATTGAGGATCGCCTTGCCATAGCGCTGGGTGACCAGGCGCCGATCGAGCAAGGTGATGGTGCCGCGGTCTTCTTCGGTGCGCAGCAGACGCCCGCAGGCCTGAACCAGCTTCAGCGAGGCATCGGGCACGGAGATTTCCATGAACGGATTGCCGCCACGGGCTTCGATCCATTCCGACAACGCCGCTTCGACCGGGTCGTCCGGCACCGAGAACGGGATCTTGGCGATCACCACGTGCTCGCAGTACGCACCCGGCAAGTCGACACCTTCGGCAAAACTGGCGAGACCGAACAGCACGCTGGAATCACCGCCATCCACCCGCGCCTTGTGCTTGTTCAGGGTTTCCTGTTTCGACAGGTTGCCTTGAATGAACACTTGCTTGCGCCAGTCGCGGTCGAGGCCGTCGAACACGTCCTGCATCTGTTTGCGCGAAGAAAACAGCACCAGCGTGCCGCGCGAGCCTTCGACCAGATCCGGCAGATCACGAATGATCGCAGCGGTGTGCGCGGGGGCATCACGCGGATCGGCCTTCAGGTCCGGCACGCGCAACACGCCGGCATCGGCGTGATGGAACGGGCTCGGCACCACGGCGGTGACGGCTTTTTTCGGCAGACCGGCGCGCATGCGGAAGCGGTCGAAAGTGCCCAGCGCCGTCAGCGTTGCCGAGGTCACCAGGCAACCATAGGCCACGTTCCACAGACTGCGGCGCAGGGTTTCGGCAGCGAGGATCGGGCTGGCGTTGACCTCGATGTCAAACAGCGAGCCGCTTTCGGCCAGGGTCAGCCAACGCGCCATCGGCGGGCTGTCTTCCGGGTCTTCAGCGGTGAACGCGGTCCACAGTTCCCAGTTGCCGGAGGCGCGGGACAACAGGCTGCCGAACAACGGATACCACTCTTCGGCCTGATTGCTGGCGATACCGATGTTGACCTCGCCGTCCATGCCTTCCTTGAGCAGGTCGGTCAGACGGGTGAACAGATCGTTGAGGCGCGAAAAGCCTTTTTTCAGCTCGATGCCCATTTCGCGCATGTGCTCGGGAATCACCCCGGCGACGAAACGATGACGCGGCCGCTCACGGCCCTCGACATCTTCGCCGGGTTTGAAATCGGCAACCTGCTCACAGGCGCTGAACATGAACTGTTGCTGGGCCTTGATCTCCCGCGCCAGCTCCGGCACCTGCTCGATCAACTTGCCGAGATCGCCCGGCAGCGGATGCTGGGCCAGCAGTTTGGTGAGGTTCTTCGCGGTGGTTTCCAGCCAGTCAGCGGTGGAACGCAGGCGCGTGTAGTGGGCGAAGTGGCCGATGGCCTTGTCCGGCAGGTGGTGGCCTTCGTCGAACACGTAAATGGTGTCGCGCGGATCGGGAAGCACTGCCCCGCCGCCCAAGGCCAAGTCAGCCAGGACCATGTCGTGGTTGGTGACGATCACGTCGACCTTGCCCATGCCTTCGCGGGCCTTGTAGAAGGCGCACTGGCCGAAGTTCGGGCAATGACGGTTGGTGCACTGGCTGTGATCGGTGGTCAGGCGCGCCCAATCGGCGTCTTCCAGCGCGTTGGGCCAGCTGTCGCGGTCGCCGTCCCATTTATTGCCGGCAAGCTTTTCGATCATGCTGGTGAACAGCTTCTGACTGGCCTCATCGACCTCAATCTTGAAGCCTTCTTCTTCGAACAGCTGGGCGGTGGCGGTTTGCGCGTGGCCTTCCTGCAAGAGCATGTCGAGTTTGGACAGGCACATGTAGCGGCCACGGCCCTTGGCCAGCGCGAAAGTGAAATTCAGCCCGCTGTTGCGCATCAGGTCGGGCAAATCCTTGTAGACGATCTGCTCTTGCAGGGCGACGGTCGCGGTGGCGATCACCAGACGCTTGCCGGCGGCTTTGGCCGTGGGGATCGCCGCCATGCTGTAGGCCACGGTCTTGCCGGTACCGGTGCCGGCTTCCACCGCAACAATTGCGGGGTCGCCACTGCGCCGGCCTTCGTCGTCGGTGTCGATATCCCCGAGGACTTTGGCGATTTCAGCGATCATCAGGCGCTGGCCGTAACGCGGCTTGAGGCTCTTGGCCTCTAGAAAACGCGAGTAGGCGCCCTGGATCGTGGTTTTGAGTTCAGTGCTGATCATTGAGTGTCGGGCGCAAAAACGCTGGATAAATTTTCAGTGGTTCGGTTCGGCGGCTATCATACCCCGCGAATCGATCCCGCGCAGAACGGAGTACCCCAATGACACCTTTTAGCCTCGTTTATCCCCTGCATGTCCTGTCCGCCTTAGTATGGGTCGGCGGCATGTTTTTCGCCTGGATGGTCCTGCGCCCCGCGGCTGTGAAGGCCCTCGACGGACCTGCCCGACTGACCTTGTGGGTGGAAGTGTTTCAAGGTTTTTTTCGCTGGGTCTGGGTCGCGGTGATCCTGTTGCCGATCAGCGGCGTGGGCATGTTGCATCTGCAGCAGGTCGGGTTTGAGACCGCGCCGAAGTATGTGCAGGTGATGATCGGGTTGTACGTGGTAATGACGGCGCTGTTTATCCGGATTCAGGGGTTGATGCTGCCGGAATTGCGCACGGCGGTGGACGCGAAGGACTGGCCGGCGGGTGCGGCGGTACTGGGGCGAATTCGCCGGGTAGTGGGGATTAATTTGATTGTGGGGTTGGTGCTGGTGGCGATTGCTGCGGCGAGGCCGTGATCGTTCCCACGCTCTGCGTGGGAATGCCGCAAGGGACGCTCCGCGTCCAGTGACGCGGAGCGTCACTGGCTGTGTTCCCACGCAGAGCGTGGGAACAATCAGTAAAAGCGCTTACAAGCGCTGCACCGTCACCGCACCCGCCGCCCCCACCGGCCCAGGCTGTCCATCCGCCCCGGCCTTGCCGCTCTTGCCGCCATCGGCGCGATACACCAGGCAGCCCTTGGACTTGCCGCCCTTCCCTGCCTTACCGCCAACACCCGCCGGGCCACCGGCACCGCCAGCCACGTTGACCTTGATCAAATCGGCCGGAAACTCGCGTGGCACTTCCAGGCGCACTAGCGCACCCGGTGCACCGGGCTGACCGTCGCTACCGTTACTGCCATCAAAACCATGACCAGCCGAGCCATACGTACAGCCCGGGTCTTCACCGTTGCCGCCATCCAGACCGACAAAACCCGGCGCACCGGTGCCGCCACGGGCATCGACCAACAGTTGCGGCGCATTCAACGCCTTGAATTGCAGATTCAAATTGCGCCCGGCACGCGCAGCTTTTTCGTAGGTGCCCGGCGCGCCGCGCGCAGTGATCTGACTGCCATCGCTCAACTCGGCGCGAAGCACCTTCAGGTCCAGCGCCTGTTCGCCCGGAACGATCGCAATGCGCGCTTCATGACCAAGGCGCAGTTCACCGACGCTCAACTCGGTCACGT
This sequence comes from Pseudomonas sp. PB103, assembly GCF_009764635.1. Lineage (NCBI taxonomy): Bacteria > Pseudomonadati > Pseudomonadota > Gammaproteobacteria > Pseudomonadales > Pseudomonadaceae > Pseudomonas > Pseudomonas sp. PB103. The sequence goes on from NZ_RWIL01000094.1 coordinate 44,671, forward strand.
TGGCAGGAATCAACAGCGTGCCGTAATCGGCGACTTCCAGTTTTTCCAGCTGCAAGGTGCTGGCGGTGTTGGGCAAACGCATCAGCGAATTGGTTTCGACACTGACCACCTGGGCGCAGGCCAAAGGACTGATGAATGCAGCGAGCAGGCAAAGTTTACGCATGGGAAGAAGCCTCCGGAGCGGCCGGGGCCGGGATGGTTTGCAGGTGGAATACGCCGAACAGCAGAATGCGGCCACGGTCACGCCAAGGGTGCGGACGGCCTTTGAGGCTGCGATTGCACAGCAGCACTTCGAATACATGGATCAGCAACAGCAGACCACCGGCCAGATTGACCAGCAGGTGCAGCGGATGTACGAACGGCACCAGTTGATTGGCCAGCACCACGCAGCAGAACAGCAGGGTCAACAAACGCCCCAGCCCCCAGAACAGTTTCATACGCTCCCCCGTGTTGCGAATTATTCTTTGGGCGCACAGTAACGGCTTCTGCGGGGGATAAGCCAGAGGGGAAAATGAAAAAACTTCGCTGCACCGCCAAATGGCTGCCGGAACGACGATGATCGCCGCCCGGCAGCTCTAGCCTGCGCCCTTCAGACGCGTCCTAACGATTGATGTGCAACTCCACGCGACGGTTTTGCGCGCGTCCCTCGTCGCTGGCGTTGTCGGCCACCGGTTCGCTTTCCCCGCGACCTTCACTGGTGAGTTTGTTCGGTGCCAGGCCCTGGCTCAGCAGATACGCCGCAACACTGCTCGCGCGCCGTTCCGACAAGGCCTGGTTATACGCATCCGAGCCTTTGCTGTCGGTATGCCCGATGACCTTGATGCTCACCACGTCAGCATTGCGCAGCTTGTCCATCAGCGTATCGAGCTGGGCTTTCGCCGCCGGAGTCAGGTCGGACTTGTCGAAATCGAACAGCACGTTGCCGGCATCGCTGAGGGTAATCACCTCAGTCTGCGGCGCTGGTTCTGGTACTTTTTCGGTGACTGGATATTGCGGCAGCGGGCAACCGCGGTGATCGACCGGGGTATTTTGCGGAGTGTCCGGGCAACGGTCGCGGCGGTCGAATACGCCGTCGTCATCCTCATCGCCGTCCTGGGCATAACAGATCAGTCCGCCGGTCAGAATCCCCAGCGCTGCGCCGCCACCGGCCCAGCCGCCACTTTCAATGGCGCCGAGACCGCCACCGACCAGCCCGCCGATAAGGCTGCAGATCGGCCACGTACGTTGATTGAGGGGGGCAGTGCCATCGCTGTGGGTGGCGCAACCGGTGAGCAAGCTGCCTAGCAGTAGTACCGGCAAGACGGACCTTGAGAAAACACTCATTGTGAAAGCTCCTGTGTCACCGGCCCATACCGGTTACACAGGAGTAAAGACCCGCATCCGCGACTGCACAAGCCGCGGATGCGAGAGGTCTAGCGGACGATTTTGATTTCGGTACGACGGTTTTGCGCGCGACCATCAGCCGATTTGTTATCGGCCACAGGCTGGCTTTCACCCAGACCGGACACCGACACGAAGCTGGCACGCGGTACGCCCTGCTGGATCAGGTACTCAACCACCGAGTGCGCACGACGATCCGACAGTTTCTTGTTGTAGGCATCGCTGCCGACACTGTCGGTGTGACCGGTCACGGTCAGTTGTGCGGTGGAGGACTCCTGTTTCAGGCGCGTGGCGACCTTGTCGAGCACTTGTTTGTCAGGACCGGTCAGCGTGGCTTTGTCGAACTGGAAGTGCACATCACGAATGACGATGGTTTCTTCCTTGACCACTACAGCTTCTTCAACCACGGGAGCAGGCGCAGGTGGAGGGCAACCGTCAGCATCGACCTGCACGCCTTTAGGCGTATGCGGGCACTTGTCGCGACTGTCCGGCACGCCATCGCCGTCTTCGTCGCCATCACCGTGAACCCAGCAATAGGCCGCTGCCGTACCACCGACCACCAGCGCACCATACCCTGCCCACGCCGAGCTCTCGGTGGCGCCGAGACCGGCACCGACGACACCACCGACCGCCGCACAGGTCGGCCAGTCGGTTTTCTGCAAACCTGCGCAACCAGTCAACACACTGGTTAGCAGAATCAAAGGTAATGCTGTCCGAACTATGCTCATCTGGTTTTCTCCTGAGGGATCGGCTTAGAACCGATTCAGGGAGTAAAGACCGGAGTTTTAATCTCCGCCAGCAATAGGCCACTGCTGTTTGCGACAGTGTTCACAGGACTTTGGCGCTTTGCCCGCAAACCAGCGGAACAGGGCACTTTGCCCGCGCGTTCAGGCAGGCTAGTCTTGGCGATCTGATTGAGGAGCTTCGATGAACGCTGCTATTTCTTCGCGCACGCCGCAACAGGCGTTGGCCGCTTTGCTGGATCGCTACGCCCCGGCACGTTTGTTGTTGATTGGCGCCAGCGAGTTTCCGGCGCTGAGCGCTTTCAAAGCGGCGCATCCGGACTGTGCCGTGGCCCATGCTGCGCCTGGCGCGTTACCGGTTGAGCTCGCCGCCCAGCGTTTCGACCTGGCGCTGGTGGTCGATTGCCTGGAACATCTGCCCAAGCGCGATGGCCTGAACCTGTTGGGCGGGATTCGCAATTTGAACGCCAGCCGCATCGCCGTGCTGGCGGATCTGGCAGCCTGTGGCTGGCAGGAAACCGACTTTTATTCGCTGGCCCTGCAAGCCAGCGAGCGCTTCAAGCGCGACGATCAAGTGTTGACGCTGTTCACCTACGATCTGCTTGAATACAAACAAGTCCCCGACTGGCTCAACTCACGGTTCTGGGCCAATCCGGAAAACTTCGGCAAATACTGGTGGTAATGCAATGAGTACAGCCATTTGCCCGTGCGGCAGCGGCAATCTGCTGGAAGCCTGCTGCGGCCATTATCACGCAGGACTCCCGGCCCCGTGCGCCGAGGCCCTGATGCGTTCGCGCTACAGCGCCTATGTACTGGGGCTGATCGACTATCTGGTGGCGACCACCCTGCCCGCCCAGCAAGCGGGCCTGGATCGCCAGTCGATCAGCAACTGGAGCGCGCAGAGCACCTGGCTGGGCCTTGAGGTGGAGCATTCGGAAGTCTTCGGCGGCCAGCCGGAACACGCCTTTGTCACCTTTACGGCGCGCTGGCATGACAGTCAGGGCGAGCACAGCCATCGCGAGCGTTCCTCGTTTGTGCAGAACACCGGGCGCTGGTACTTCATCGACCCGACGGTGCAGATGAAGCTAGGGCGCAATGACAGTTGCCCGTGCGCGAGTGGGCAGAAGTTCAAGAAATGCTGTGCGGGGTATTTTGGCGCTTAAGATCAAAAGATCGCAGCCTGCGGCAGCTCCTACATGAGATTGCGTACCCTGTAGGAGGTGCCGAAGGCTGCGATCTTTTAGCGTCTAGACTGGCACCAAAGGGAGTTAAACCATGCTCGGTCGTCGGCGCACCTGCCAATGCTTCATTCTGATGCTGATCCTGAACCTCGGCGGCTGCGCCTCGTGGTTCAGCGACGACAGCGTCGACCCCGCCGTGCATCTGGTGAAAGTTGAAGTGGTGCGCGCCAAACTGCTCGAACAAAAATTCATCCTGCACTTTCGCATCGACAACCCCAACGACAGCGACCTGACCGTGCGCGGCCTCGAATACCGCATTCATCTGGCAGACATGCTGCTGGCCGAGGGCGAGCATGAACACTGGTTCACGGTGGGACCCAAACGCAGTGCCTATTTCAAAGTACCGATCCGCACCAACCTGTGGCCGAAGGTAAAAGACGTGGTGAAAATGCTGAAAAGTCCGACCCAGCAGATCCCCTATCGCTTGCAGGGTGAAATGGAAACCGGTTTATTCATCGCTCACTACGTGCACCTTGAGCGCAATGGCGTGATAATCCCCGCCGATTTTATTCCGGAGCAATACCGATGACCCAGCAACCTCATGTCCATGGCCCTGACTGCAACCACGATCATGATCATGACCATCACCACGATCATGACCACGGCCACGTCCACGGCCCGAACTGCGGCCACGCCCACCAGGAACCGGTGCGCAACGCCCTGAAAGACGTCGGCCGCAACGACCCTTGCCCATGCGGCAACGGCAAGAAATTCAAAAAGTGCCACGGCGCTTGATGCTCAAGGCGAAGACCTTCTTCGCCTGACACACCGCTATCGCGAGCAGGCTCGCTGCCACCGTTGATCTGCACTGAACACATTTTTTGTGGACATCTGCAGGCCCTGTGGGAGCTGGCTTGCCAGCGATGAGGCCGGCACATTCAACATTGATGTCGCCTGTTACTCCGCCATCGCTGCGATGCGGCGTTCCGACAAGCCAGCTCCCACAGGTTTATCAGTCGGCTGCCAAAATCAGGGCAGCACTGACCACCGTCGCATACTCCCCGTGCAAATTCCCCAGCGACATCGCGTGCACCTCTTCAGCCGTGCGCAGCGTTCCGAAATAATCGGCCTTGTCGAAGGTAAAGCACGCATCCTCCGCCACCCACGTATCAAACCCCAGGTTGCCCGCCGAGCGCGCCGTTGACTCAACCGAGTTATGGGTCGCCACGCCCACGATGATCAGTTGCCCGACTCCTGCCCCACGCAACTGCGCCTCCAAGCCGCTGGCACAAAACGCATCCGGCACCTGTTTCTGAATCAGCCATTCGCCGTCCTGCGGCAAAAACCGCTGCTGAAACTCAACGCCTTCCTGCTCGGGCCAAAACACCGAATCAGGCTCGCGCGACAGGTGCTGCACATGAATCGCCGGCCTTGAGCTACGCCGCCAAAACCCCAGCAGATCAAGAATCCGTTCCTCGGCCAGAGGATTATTGCGTCGCCCCAGACGCGGCTGCAGGATGCCTTTTTGCTGGTCGATGATGATCAGTGCTGCATTGGCCTGAAGCTCCATGGCGATTTTTCTCACGCGGGGTCATTGAATTCTGCGCAGTTCAGCATCACCTCTTGCTACTAAGCAAGCTATCGAACGCACACAGGACGACCTGACGCCGGCGTTTGCTGTTCGCACGCACGTCCATTTCAGCTTCGGAGTTTTCCATGATCGACCTGTATTACTGGACCACCCCCAACGGCCACAAGATCTCGCTGTTCCTCGAAGAGGCCGGCCTGCCGTACAACGTGCACCCGATCAACATCAGTCAGGGTGAGCAGTTCCAGCCGCACTTTCTGAAGATCGCCCCGAACAACCGCATCCCGGCCATCGTCGACCATGAACCGGCCGATGGCGGTGAGCCGTTGTCGTTGTTCGAATCCGGGGCGATTCTTTTGTATCTGGCGGAGAAGACCGGGAAGTTTCTGCCCAAGGATCTGCGCGGTCGGCAAACGGCGTTGCAGTGGCTGTTCTGGCAGATGGGCGGATTGGGGCCGATGGCCGGGCAAAATCATCACTTCAGCCAGTTCGCCCCGGAGAAAATCCCTTACGCGATCAAGCGCTACATCGACGAGACCGCACGTTTATACGGCGTATTGAACAAGCAACTGGCCGATAACGAATTTGTGGCGGGCAGTGAATACAGCATTGCCGACATGGCGATTTACCCGTGGATCGTTTCGCATAAATGGCAGAGCCAGAATCTTGAGGATTTCCCGCATGTGCAGCGCTGGTTCAACCACATCAAGGATCGCCCGGCGACGGTGAAGGCGTATGCGCTGGTGCAGAAAATCAATCCGCCGAAATCCTGAACCAACCGATTTGTAAGGCTGTTGAGTAAAAACTGTGGCGAGGGAATTTATCCCCGACCGGCTGCGTAGCAGTCGCAAAACCTGCAAATGCGGTTTAACTGGCAGACCGCGTTAACCGGATCAGGGCCGCTTCGCAGCCCGTCGGGGATAAATCCCCTCACCACAAGTACTGGGCTCGACTTCCAGGTTGCTGTTTATCAGACAAATCCTGAAATAACCCCCGCCCCCGCTTGCGCGGCATCCTCCTGCTCACTAACGTAGCGCCTTTACTGACGCTACCCCCCGCAGGAGCTTTGCCATGGCCTCGCCAGCCCTCACACATTTTCTTCCCCGGTTCGGCGTTGCCGCAGCAGTGGCCGGTGTTTTGGGCCTGTCCGGTTGCCAGACCTGGAACGCTCAGGACACCCTCCCGCCGACCTCCGGCGTGCAACCGCTCAAGGGCCTGGCGCAGAACGTGTCGGTGCGACGCAATGCCATGGGCATACCGTTGATCGAAAGTAATACCTTCCACGACGCGCTGTTCAGCCTCGGCTACGTCCACGCCAGCGATCGCATCAACCAGATGGTTACCTTGCGCCTGCTGGCTCAGGGCCGTCTGGCGGAAATGTCCGGTGCGTCGATGCTCGATGCTGACCGCTACATGCGTGCGGTCAACCTGAAGAAAAGCGCCAGCGAGCTGTATAAAGCCTCGTCGCCACGCCTCAAGCGCTTCTTCGAAGTCTACGCGCGGGGCGTCAATGCCTACCTGTTCCGCTACGCCGACAAACTGCCGGGTGACCTCGCCTCCAGCGGCTACAAGCCCGAATACTGGAAACCCGAAGATTCGGCGCTGATTTTCGCCCTGCTGAATTTCAGCCAGTCGGCCAACCTGCCGGAAGAAATTTCCTCGCTGGTGCTCGCGCAAACCGTCACCACCGACAAACTCGCCTGGCTGACGCCGTCCGCTCCCGATGAAAACCTGCCGCTGGCCGAAGCCGACAAACTGCAAGGCCTCAAGCTCAACGGGCAGATCCCCGGCCTGACTGAACTGAGCAGCGCCAGCCAGCAATTGTCGGCGCTGAACCTGTTGGGCACGACGTCTTCGAACAACTGGGCGATCGCCCCGCAACGCAGCCGCAGCGGCAAGAGCATTCTGGCCAGCGATGCCCACGGGCCGCTGGCTGCGCCTTCGCTGTGGAGCTTCGTGCAGATCCGCGCACCGAAGTATCAGGCCGCCGGCGTCACCGTCGCCGGTTTGCCGATCGTACTCGGTGGTTTCAACGGCAAAGTGGCGTGGAGCATGACCAGCGTGCTCGGCGACAACCAGGACCTGTTTCTGGAAAAAATCCGTCGTCAGGGCAGCAGCCTGGCCTATGAGGTCAACGGCAAATGGCAGCCGCTGGGCGTGCGCAACGAAACCTACTTCGTCAAAGGCCAGCGACCGGTTCGCGAAGCGGTGTACGAAACCCGTCACGGTGCGCTGCTCAACAGCGTTCAGGCTGCCGCGCAAGGCAATGGTTTCGGCGTAGCGTTGCAGACGCCGAGCTTCACCGACGACAAGTCGCTGGACGCCTTTTTTGATCTGACCCGCGCTCAAACCGTTGAACGTGCATCGGACGCCAGCCGTGAAATTCGCGCCATCGCGCTGAATCTGGTGTTCGCCGACGCGAGCAACATTGGCTGGCAAGTCACCGGCCGCTACCCCAATCGCCGTGAAGGCGAAGGCCTGCTGCCCTCGCCGGGCTGGGAAGGTCGCTACGACTGGGACGGTTACGCCGACCCGATGCTGCACCCCTACGATCAGGACCCGGCGCAAGGCTGGCTCGGCACCGCCAACCAGCGCGTGATTCCTCACGGTTACGGCATGCAGCTGTCCAATTCCTGGGCCGCACCGGAGCGTGGCGAACGCCTGGCTGAACTGGCCGGCAGCGGCAAGCATGACAGCCGCAGCGTGATCGCCATGCAGTACGACCAGACCACCACGTTTGCTGCCAAGCTGAAGAAAGTCTTCGAAGCTCCGGGCATGAAGCAACCGCTGAAACAGGCGATAGATGCCCTGCCGGAAGCGGATCGCAGCAAGGCGCGCGAGGCTTTCACGCGGTTGATGGCGTTCGACGGCAAGCTCAGCCCGACCTCGGCGGACGCGGCGATTTATGAGCTGTTCCTGCAGGAAAGCATGAAGCAGATCTTCCTCGACGAGCTGGGTCCGGAATCGAGCCCGGCGTGGAAAGCGTTTATCGCCAACGGTGATTTGTCCTACGCGGCACAGGCCGATCACCTGCTGGGGCGTGAAGACAGTCCGTTCTGGGACGACATTCGCACGCCGCAGAAAGAAGACAAAGCGCTGATTCTCGCCCGCAGTCTGGCCGCCGCGATCAGCGCGGGCGACAGTCAATTGGGTGGCGATCACAAGGCTTGGCAGTGGGGCAAATTGCACAGCTATACTTGGAAAAACAGCAATGGCCAGAACGTGCGTGGCCCACTGGCGGCGGGTGGCGATCACACTACGTTGAACACCGCAGCGTTTGCCTGGGGCCAGGATTTCACCACCAACCGCGCACCTTCGATGCGTTTCATCGTCGACTTCGGTCAGACTGAACCGCTGATGGGCCAGAACGGTACAGGGCAATCGGGGAATCCGGTCAGCCCGAATTACGTGAACGGGATTGATGCGTGGCTGAAGGGGCAATACATCGGTTTGCCGATGCAGCCGCAGAACTTTGACCGGGTGTATGGCAAAACTCGTTTGACTCTTACCCCGGGCAAGTAACGGCAAGATCAAAAGATCGCAGCCTGCGGCAGCTCCTACACCGATCAATGTAGGAGCTGCCGAAGGCTGCGATCTTTTGCTTTTTACCCCCGCGAAAAAGTCGATAGAACTTCCAGCCCAGCGCCAGCCTCATAGCTAACAAGCCCCCCATTCTGGTAACGACATGGACCTTGTTATCGCGCGTCCCGAAGGTCTTTATTGCCCTGCGGGTGATTTCTACATCGACCCCTGGCGCCCCGTCGAGCGCTCGGTGATAACCCATGCTCACGGCGATCATGCCCGCACGGGCAATCAGCATTACCTTTCCAGCAGCGCCAGCGAAGGGATTTTGCGCGCGCGTCTGGGCCAGGACATCAACCTGCAAACCCTGGCCTACGGCCAGCGCCTGACCCACCACGGCGTCACCCTGAGTTTTCACCCCGCCGGCCACGTGCTCGGCTCCGCACAGGTGCGCCTCGAATACGGCGGTGAAGTCTGGGTTGCGTCCGGTGATTACAAGGTCGAGCCGGACGGCACCTGCGCGCCCTTCGAACCGGTGCGCTGCCATACCTTCATCACTGAATCGACCTTCGGCCTGCCGATCTATCGCTGGCAGCCCCAAGCGCAGATCTTCGCCGAGATCAATCAGTGGTGGACAGCCAACATCGCCGCCGGCAAGGCCAGCGTGCTGTTCTGCTATTCGTTCGGCAAGGCCCAGCGGATTCTTCACGGCATCGACGAAAGCCTCGGGCCGATTCTCAGCCATGGTGCGGTCGAGCCGCTGAACCGGGTGTACCGCGAAGCAGGCGTGTATCTGCCGCCGACGATTTACGCCGGTGACGTCAGCAAAAATGATCCGCTCATGCGTCAGGCTTTGGTCATCGCCCCACCCTCGGCCGGCGGCAGTAGCTGGATGCGCCGCTTTGGCGACTTCAGCGATGCCTTCGCCAGTGGCTGGATGCGCTTGCGCGGCACCCGCCGGCGGCGCGGCGTCGATCGCGGTTTCGTGCTCTCCGATCACGCCGACTGGCCCGGCCTGTTATGGGCGATCAACCAGACCGGCGCCGAACGGGTGATGGTCACGCACGGCTCGATCGGCGTGCTAGTGCGCCATCTGCGCGAGCAAGGCCTCGATGCCCAAGGCTTCAACACTGAATATGGCGATGACGAGGAAGACAACATCGCCGCCGAACCCACTGTCGCCGAGACGCCAACATGAAAGCCTTCGCCGAGTTGTACGCCGAGCTCGACGCCACCACTTCAAGCAACGCCAAACTGGCAGCGATGCAAGCTTACTTCGCCCAAGCGGCGCCGCAGGACGCGGCGTGGGCGGTGTACTTTTTGTCCGGTGGACGGCCTCGACAATTGGTGCCGGTGCGCATCCTGCGCGAGATTGCCGTGGGGATGTCGGGCCTCGAACCGTGGCTGTTCGAAGAGAGTTATCAGTCAGTCGGCGATCTGGCGGAAACCATTTCGCTGGTGCTTCCGGAAAACCTGCACAGCTCCGACGCCGGCCTCGCCGAATGGATTGAAGACAAACTGCTGCCATTGCGCGGTGAAACCCCGGAGTTCCTCTCGCGCCAGTTGCCTGATCTGTGGACACAACTGGATCGGTCGAGCCTGATGCTGTGCATCAAACTGATCACCGGCAGCTTTCGCGTCGGCGTGTCGAAATTGCTCGTCACCCGCGCGCTGGCATCGATGGCCGGCCTGGACAGCAAACGCGTGGCACAACGGCTGGTGGGTTACACCGATCTGTCGAACCGCCCGAACGCCGCCAGCTACCTGAAACTGATCGCACCGGAATCGGCTGATGAACATGCCCAGCGCGGCGGTCAGCCCTACCCGTTTTTCCTCGCCCACGCGTTGTCGCAACCGGTTGAAGAATTTGAAGCGCTGATCGGCCCGGCCAGTAATTGGCAGATTGAATGGAAATGGGATGGCATCCGCGCGCAAGTGGTCAAGCGCGACGGCAAATTGTGGGTATGGTCACGCGGCGAGGAACTGGTCACCGAGCGTTTTCCCGAACTGGATGTGCTGGTGCACGGCTTGCCCGATGGCACGGTGATCGACGGCGAAATCGTTGTGTGGAAAAGCACTCACCCGACCACCGAAGATGCCTTCGATCCGCAATCGACAGAGCCGCCAGCGGTGCAGCCATTCGCCCTGCTGCAACAGCGCATCGGCCGCAAAACCCTCGACAAGAAAATCCTCGAAGAGGTGCCGGTGGTGGTGCTCGCCTACGATTTGCTGGAATGGCAGGGCGAGGACTGGCGCAATCAGCCACAGGCCAAACGCCGAGCACAATTGGAAGAGGTCATCGCGCGCTGTAACAGTCCGGTGTTACTGCCCTCGCCCGTGCTGACCGGCAGCGACTGGTTCGACCTTGCCCGCCAGCGCGAGGCCTCCCGGCGTTTGGGCGTCGAAGGGATGATGCTCAAGGCGCGCGATTCGCTGTACGGCGTCGGCCGCACCAAGGACATGGGCGTCTGGTGGAAGTGGAAGGTTGATCCGTTCAGCGTCGATGCGGTGTTGATTTATGCGCAACGCGGCCACGGGCGCCGGGCCAGTCTGTACAGCGATTACACCTTTGCCGTGTGGGACGGCCCACCGGAATCGAGCCAACGGGCGCTGGTGCCGTTCGCCAAGGCGTATTCGGGACTGACGGATGCGGAGATGCGTCAGGTCGACAGCATTGTGCGCAAGACCACGGTGGAGAAATTTGGGCCGGTAAGTAGCGTGAAACCGAGTTTGGTGTTTGAACTGGGCTTCGAAGGCATCGCTCTGTCGCGGCGGCACAAGAGCGGAATTGCCGTGCGTTTTCCGAGGATGTTGCGCTGGCGCCAGGATAAAACCGTCGATGAAGCGGACAGCCTCGCGACCCTGCAAGACCTGTTGGCCTGACCTTCTTTCTCAGGCGATAAATATCCCCTGTGGCGAGGGGATTTATCCCCGATGGGCTGCGAAGCGGCCCCCTGCAATTCCCCCTGAATACCGTGAATTCAGGTTTTGCGACTGCTGCGCAGCCGATCGGGGATAAATCCCCTCGCCACAGATAAATCCCTGCACCACAGGGAAATCACATCCCGCAAAACCTGGGGTTTGATCCGAAAGGGTGCAACGAAATCGCAATGCCCATTTCCGGGCATTCCATCCCCCTCGCCGCCCCCCGCCCAACCTTTTAAAACACTTGTTCGGGACTATGGTTCGGAAATTGCTACTTTCTATAGGTCGTACGCGTTCCAGTAACAATAATTCTGCGCCACAAGCGCTCATATTGGTTCTTAGGGATTGAATAATGAAAAAAGCATTGCTGACCCTTTCTGCACTGGCGTTGTGCATGGCCGCTGGCTCCGCGCTGGCCAAGGAATACAAAGAGCTGCGCTTTGGCGTTGACCCTTCGTATGCACCGTTTGAGTCGAAAGCGGCCGACGGCAGCCTGGTGGGCTTCGACATCGACCTGGGCAACGCGATTTGCGCCGAACTGAAGGTCAAGTGCAAGTGGGTCGAAAGTGACTTCGACGGCATGATTCCGGGCCTCAAAGCCAACAAATTCGACGGTGTGATCTCGTCGATGACCGTGACCCCGGCCCGCGAGAAAGTCATCGACTTCTCCAGCGAGCTGTTCTCCGGCCCGACGGCTTACGTGTCGAAAAAAGGTTCGGGTATCACCGCAGACGTTGCGTCGCTGAAGGGTAAAACCGTCGGCTACGAGCAAGGCACCATTCAAGAAGCCTACGCCAAAGCCGTGCTGGACAAGGCCGGCGTGAAAACCCAGGCCTATCAGAACCAGGATCAGGTGTACTCCGACCTGACGTCCGGCCGTCTCGACGCCGGTATCCAGGACATGCTGCAAGCCGAACTGGGCTTCTTGAAGTCGCCACAAGGCGCCGACTATGACGTCAGCAAGCCGGTCGACAACGAATTGCTGCCAGCCAAGACCGCTGTCGGTATTAAGAAAGGTAACACTGAGCTGAAGGCGCTTTTAGATAAAGGTATCAAAGCGTTACACGACGACGGCAAATACGCCGAGATTCAAAAGAAACACTTTGGCGATCTGGTTCTGTACAGCGGCAAATAATGCCTCGGCGCCCATCCTTGATGGGCGCCTTTTCCATCCGCTCAGGTTGCTGATTTATGTTCGAAACCCTCCTGCAAAATCTGGGGCTCTCCGCCTTCAGCCTCAAGGGCTTTGGTCCTTTGCTGTTGGAAGGCACCTGGATGACCATCAAATTATCGGCGTTGTCGCTGCTGGTGGCCGTGTTGCTCGGCCTGCTCGGCGCCAGTGCCAAACTGTCAAAAATCAAACTGGTGCGCCTGCCCGCCCAGCTCTACACCACGCTGATTCGCGGGGTGCCGGATCTGGTGCTGATGCTGCTGATTTTCTACAGCTTGCAAACCTGGCTGACGTCCCTGACCGACTACATGGAATGGGAATACATCGAGATCAACCCGTTCAGCGCCGGGGTGCTGACCCTGGGCTTCATTTATGGCGCGTATTTCACCGAGACATTTCGTGGCGCGATCCTCGCGGTGCCGCGCGGTCAGGTTGAAGCTGCGACCGCGTATGGCCTCAAACGCGGCCAGCGCTTTCGTTACGTGGTGTTCCCGCAAATGATGCGTTTCGCCCTGCCGGGTATCGGTAACAACTGGATGGTGATGCTCAAAGCGACCGCGCTGGTGTCAATCATTGGCCTCGCAGATCTGGTCAAAGCCGCGCAAGACGCCGGTAAGAGCACCTATCAACTGTTTTACTTTCTGGTCCTTGCCGCGTTGATTTACCTGCTGATCACCAGTGCATCGAACTTCATCCTGCGCTGGCTCGAACGCCGTTATGCCGCCGGTTCCCGGGAGGCCGTACGATGATCGAACTTCTGCAGGAATACTGGCGCGCTTTCCTTTATACCGACGGCCAGAACATCACCGGGCTGGCGATGACGATGTGGCTGCTCACGGCCTCAATCGTTATTGGTTTCCTTGTGTCGATTCCGTTGTCGATCGCGCGGGTGTCGCCGCATTTCTACATTCGCTGGCCGGTGCAGTTCTACACCTACCTGTTCCGCGGCACGCCGCTGTATATCCAGTTGCTGATTTGCTACACCGGGATCTACAGCCTTGCCGCCGTGCGCGCGCAGCCGATTCTCGACAGTTTCTTTCGCGACGCGATGAACTGCACGATCCTCGCTTTCGCCCTCAACACCTGCGCCTACACCACGGAGATTTTCGCCGGGGCGATCCGCAGCATGAACCACGGCGAAGTCGAAGCGGCCAAGGCCTATGGTCTGACAGGCTGGAAGTTGTATGCCTACGTGATCATGCCGTCGGCCTTACGCCGTTCGTTGCCTTACTACAGCAACGAAGTGATCCTGATGCTGCACTCGACCACCGTGGCTTTCACCGCGACCATCCCCGACATCCTGAAAGTCGCGCGGGACGCCAACTCGGCGACGTTCCTGACCTTTCAGTCGTTCGGTATCGCCGCGCTGATCTACCTGACCATTACCTTTGCGCTGGTCGGCCTGTTCCGCCTTGCCGAACGCCGATGGCTGGCCTTCCTCGGCCCGACTCACTAGGACCGGCCCCAGAAAAAAGAGATGCCAATGCGCCACCTGATCCATGACTTGCTGGCCCCGCTGCCGGGGACCGCACGACAGATCCACAGCTTCCACTTCGGCCCGGAGCAGGCCAAGGGCAAGGTCTACATTCAGTCCTCGCTGCATGCCGACGAGCTGCCGGGCATGCTCGTCGCCTGGCACCTCAAACAGCGGCTGGCCGAACTGGAAGCCGCCGGCCGCCTGCGCAGCCAAATCGTGCTGGTGCCAGTGGCCAACCCGGTCGGCCTCGAACAAGTGCTGATGGACGTGCCCCTGGGTCGTTACGAACTGGAGAGCGGGCAGAACTTCAACCGCTGGTTTGTCGACCTCAGTGAAGAGATCGGCAACGCCATCGAGGGCAAGCTGAACGACGATCCGCAGCACAACCTCGAACTGATCCGCACGCATCTGCGCGATGCCCTCGCCCGCCAGACCGCCAGCACCCAACTGCAATCCCAGCGCCTGACCCTGCAACGCCTGGCCTGCGACGCGGATATGGTGCTCGACTTGCACTGCGACTTCGAATCAGTGGTGCACCTTTACACCACGCCCGAAGCGTGGCCGCAGGTCGAACCGCTGGCGCGCTACATCGAATCCCAGGCAAGCCTGCTGGCCACCGATTCCGGCGGCCAGTCGTTCGACGAATGTTTCACCCTGTTGTGGTGGCAACTGAAGGAACGTTTCGGCGAACACTTCGAGATTCCGCTGGGCAGTTTTTCCGTGACCGTCGAGTTGCGCGGTCAGGGTGACGTCACCCATCCGCTGGCCAGCCGCGACTGCCAGGCGTTGATCGACTACTTGATTCAGTCCGATGCGATCGTTGGTGAAACCAAACCGCAGCCGCCGCTGCCGTATCCCGCCACGCCACTGGCGGGTGTGGAGCCGGTGATCACGCCGGTCGGCGGGCTGCTGGTGTACACGGCGGTGGCCGGCCAGTACCTGGAAGCCGGACAGCAGATCGCCGAAATCATCGACCCGATCAACGATCGGATCACCCCCATTCATTGCACCGCCGCCGGTCTGCTATACGCCCGCTCGCTGCGCCGCATGGCCACTGCCGGCATGGTCATCGCCCACGTGGCGGGCGCCGAAGCCTACCGCAGCGGCTACCTACTTTCGCCTTGAGGATGTCTGTCCCATGTACAAACTGACCGTTGAAGGCCTGCACAAAAGCTATGGCGATCATCAGGTGCTCAAAGGCGTTTCGCTCAAGGCCAAAACCGGCGACGTGATCAGCCTGATCGGCGCCAGCGGCTCGGGCAAAAGCACCTTTTTGCGCTGCATCAACTTTCTCGAACAACCCAACGACGGCGCCATGAGCCTCGATGGCCAGACGATCCGCATGGTCACCGACCGTCACGGCATGCACGTCGCCGACGCCGATGAACTGCAACGTTTGCGCACGCGTCTGGCAATGGTGTTCCAGCATTTCAACCTGTGGAGCCACATGACCGTGCTGGAAAACATCACCATGGCCCCGCGCCGGGTGCTGGGTTGCAGCAAACAGGAGGCCGACGAGCGCGCCCGGCGTTATCTGGACAAGGTCGGTTTGCCGGCGCGGGTGGCGGATCAGTACCCGGCGTTTTTGTCGGGCGGTCAGCAACAGCGCGTGGCAATTGCCCGGGCGTTGGCGATGGAGCCGGAAGTCATGCTGTTTGACGAACCGACTTCAGCGCTCGATCCGGAGTTGGTCGGGGAAGTGTTGAAGGTGATTCAAGGTCTGGCTGAAGAAGGCCGAACCATGATCATGGTGACCCACGAGATGAGCTTCGCCCGCAAGGTTTCCAGCCAGGTGCTGTTCCTGCACCAAGGCCTGGTGGAAGAAGAAGGCGCTCCCGAGGACGTGCTGGGCAACCCGAAAAGCGAGCGTCTCAAGCAATTCCTCAGCGGTAACCTGAAGTAACGTCTCGCTCATGTAGGAGCTGCCGCAGGCTGCGATCTTTTGATCTTGTTTTATAAAGACCAAAATCAAAAGATCGCAGCCTTCGGCAGCTCCTACACTGGCATCCTGATTAAACCTTTCGCTAACTGGCGTGGTCACTGGAAGAACACCTCCAGAGCGCGCGCAGCCGGCATGGCGAAATCTACCGACCACGCAAAAACCTGGTTCAGCGCCCGCGACTGGAAGCCGTTCGCCTTTCAGAAACAGGTCTGGGCAGCCGTCAAACGCGGCGAATCCGGGCTGCTGCATGCCAGCACCGGCGCCGGTAAAACCTATGCAGTGTGGTTCGCTGCGCTCAATCGCTTCGCCAAGCCCGCTGCCATTGTCGAAACCTCGCGCAAACGCAAATCACCGGCCGAACCGCTGACCGTGCTGTGGATCACGCCCATGCGCGCCCTCGCCGCCGACACCGCGCGAGCCTTGCAAACGCCCGTCGACGATCTGCAGATTCCGTGGAGCATCGGCCTGCGCACCGGCGACACCAGCAGCAGCGAACGCGCCCGCCAGAGCCGGCGCCAGCCGACCACGCTGATCACTACGCCGGAAAGCCTGACTTTGCTGCTGGCCCGCGCCGACGCGCAAATCGCGCTCTCGTCGCTACGCATGATCGTCGTTGATGAATGGCACGAACTGCTCGGCAACAAACGTGGTGTGCAACTGCAATTGGCCCTCGCCCGCCTGCGTCACTGGCAACCCGATCTGATCGTCTGGGGCGTTTCTGCAACCCTCGGTAACCAATCCCACGCCGAGCAGGTGCTGATCCCACAGGGCGGCGGCATCAGCGTGCAGGGTCAAAGCGAAAAGGCCTTGAAGGTCGACACCCTTGTCCCACCGTCCACCGAACGTTTTCCCTGGGCCGGGCACATCGGTCTGAAAATGCTGCCGCAGGTGGTTGCCGAGCTGGATGCCTGCGCCAGCACACTGGTGTTCACTAATACCCGGGCGCAGTCGGAAATCTGGTATCAGGCCTTGCTGGAGGCCCGGCCGGATTGGGCCGGGCTGATCGCACTGCATCACAGTTCACTGTCCCGTGACACCCGCGACTGGGTCGAAAAAGCCTTGAAGGACGGTCTTTTGAAAGCCGTGGTCTGCACGTCAAGTCTGGATCTGGGTGTGGACTTTCTACCGGTCGAACGGGTGCTGCAAATCGGCTCGGCCAAAGGTGTCGCACGCCTGATGCAGCGCGCCGGGCGCTCGGGGCACGCACCGGGGCGCACTTCGCGGGTGACGCTGGTGCCGACGCACAGTCTTGAACTGATCGAAGCCGCTGCCGCCCGCGACGCCGTAGAACAACGGCGTATCGAACCGCGCAGGTCACCGCACAAACCGCTCGATGTGCTGGTGCAGCATCTGGTCAGCATGGCTCTCGGTGGCGGTTTTCTGCCTGATAAGTTGTACGGAGAAGTCCGCAGTGCCTGGTCCTATCGCGATCTGACGCCTGCGGATTGGGCCTGGGCGCTGGCTTTCGTACGCCATGGCGGGATGTCTCTGACAGCTTATCCGGATTATCGCCGGGTCGAGCCGGACGAGCATGGTGTCTGGCGTGTGCCGGATGCGCGCCTGGCACGGCGCCATCGCATGAGCGTCGGCACCATCGTCAGCGACGCCAGCATTCAGTTGAAATTCTGGAGCAAGGGTGGCGGCGGCAAGCAGTTGGGCAGTGTTGAAGAAGGCTTTATTGCCCGGCTCAAACCTGGTGATGGATTTCTGTTCGCAGGGCGTTTGCTGGAGTTGGTGCGCGTTGAAAACATGACGGCTTACGTCAAACGCAGCACCGCGAAAAAAGCTGCTGTACCGCGCTGGAATGGTGGGCGAATGCCACTTTCCAACGAACTCGCAGAAGCCGTGGTCAAACGTTTCAGTGCTGCCGCGCAAGGTGAGTTTGCTGGCCCGGAAATGCAGGCCTTGCGACCATTGCTGGAAACACAGGTGCGCTGGTCGGGTTTGCCGACGACCGAAAACCTGTTGGCCGAGGTTCTGAAGTCCCGCGAGGGCTGGCATTTTTTCCTCTATCCCTTTGCCGGACGTCAGGTGCATTTGGGGCTGGCGAGCCTGCTGGCGTGGCGCGTCAGTCAGCGCCAGCCTGTGACGTTTTCCATCGCGGTGAATGATTACGGTCTGGAATTGCTCAGCGCCACGCCGATCGACTGGGCCGAGCATTTGAATGCCGAGCTGTTCAATGCTGATGATTTATTGATGGACGTTCTGGCCAGCCTGAACGCCGGCGAACTGGCCTTGCGACGCTTTCGCGAAATCGCCCGAATTGCCGGGCTGGTGTTCGCCGGCTATCCCGGCGCACCGAAAAGCACCCGACAGGTGCAGGCTTCCAGCGGACTGTTTTTTGAAGTGTTCAAACAATATGACGCCGATAACCTGTTGCTGGCGCAGGCCGGGGAAGAAGTCCTGCGTGAGGAACTGGATATTCGTCGCCTGGAACAGACACTGGAACGGATCAACGCGATGAAACTGGACGTGCATATGATCAAGCGTCCTACGCCTTTGGGGTTTCCGCTGTTGGTGGAACGTATGCGCGAAAGCATGAGCTCGGAAAAGCTCGCTGACCGGATCAGGCGGATGGTCGGTGATCTTGAGAAAAGCGCTGACAAGGGTGGCTTGCGATGAGCGCGCCCTACCCTGTGCGCCTGGCGGGAGAAGAGCTCTGGCTGTTGCCGGAAAAAGCCTTGTACTGGCCGGCGCAACAGGCGCTGCTGATCGCCGATGTGCATTTCGGCAAGGCCGCTGCCTATCGCAGCCTCGGCCAACCGGTTCCGCAAGGCACCACGGCGAGTAACATCGCGGTGATTGATCAACTGCTGGCGAAGCTGCCCTGTCGGCAATTGATATTTCTCGGCGACTTCCTTCACGGCCCCGGTTCGCATGCCTCGGGCACCTTGAGCGCCTTGGCGCAGTGGCGCTCACGCCACGTTGATCTGCCGATGACACTGATTCGCGGCAATCATGACAAGCGCGCCGGCGATCCACCCGCGTCATTGAACATTCGCGTGGTACCGGAGCCGCTGCTGCTGGGGCCTTTCGCCCTGCAGCATGAACCCGACCCGCATCCTGAAAGACACGTGCTGGCCGGCCACGTACATCCGGTCTATCGATTACACGGCATGGGCCGACAGAGCCTGCGGCTGGCGTGTTTCAGACTGGGTGAGCGCATTAGCCTGTTGCCGGCGTTTGGCGCGTTTACCGGCGGTTATCCGGTTGTGAGGGATGAAAGCTGCAAAATCTTTGTGATCGGCGACGACCAGGTATGGCCAGTCAATTGACGTTGTTGCTGATCTCAATCGACTGCCCACACCTGGCGTGGCCAAATCACGACCACCTAATCCTGAAACAGGAATCCACCATCCTCCAGTGAAAAATCTTGGAGGAGATTTTTGCCATGAAATGTCCCCTCGAATTTGCGAGGGGGCGTAAAACTGGCCGCGCGCAGCTCCAAGACACCATCCTCCAATGACCGCAACTCGCCACCTTCCGGAGAGTCTTGGGCAAAGCTGACTGACACCTCGGAATCTGCACCCAATCGGTAGGAACCCAAATGCGGCTTTGTCTGTTTGAACGTGATCACAAACTCATCCAGATCGTTGTTACCAGCATCAAGCCGCCAGCCACTCCCTTCATGGATACGCGTACTTCTGGCCTTGATAGCGCATACAACGCCTGGGGCACGAAGGGTCACCGTGACGCCTTTGCCGGCGGTCTCATCAGCTTCGCTCATGGTTTTTGCTCCCGTCAGGACTAGATGAGGGATACGTTGATCGACTCCCTGCATGCGCTCAAAAAACCATGTCGTTCGAGCAGCGTCTAGCTGTCAGGATTGACAGTTGACGACCAACGGAAAAGCGGCCCGCCCATCGAAAACAAAATGGCCGGTCGATTAATGCCTTTCAGACATCAAGCGAGCGGCCATCTTTTGAACGGTCTGAGGTCAAGCAACAGGGGCCGGTGGCGGTTCGTCCGGCAGGGTTGGTTCACCCGGCTCGGTTGGCTGTTCGTTGGGGGTGTCGGGGTCAGGCTGACCGGGAATTCCACCGGCCATGCTCAAGGCTGGTTGTGCCAACAAGGACCAGGCCAAAACGCCAATCTGATTGGGCTCAAGCCTTGCCAGCTCGGCACTGATATGCGGATCGATCTTCATAAAGCACTCCTCGGCGAAGGCCCGTTTTGCCACAAGCAAAAACGGGCAGTACACCCCATAGAGTGTCTGCCCGCCAAAGAATTCCCGACATCCGCCGGATGGACCCGATCAGGTACGCGGCAGAGTCACGCCACGCTGGCCCTGATACTTGCCGCCGCGATCCTTGTAGGAAACTTCACATTCTTCATCGGATTCGAGGAAGAGCATCTGCGCCACGCCTTCGTTGGCGTAGATTTTTGCCGGCAGATTGGTGGTGTTGGAGAACTCAAGGGTCACGTGACCTTCCCACTCAGGCTCAAGCGGGGTCACGTTGACGATGATGCCGCAACGCGCGTAGGTGCTTTTACCCAGGCAAATGGTCAATACATTGCGCGGAATGCGGAAGTATTCGACGGTGCTGGCCAGAGCGAACGAGTTCGGCGGAATGATGCAGACATCGCTGTGGACGTCGACGAAGCTGCCCGGGTCGAAGTTTTTCGGGTCGACGATCGACGAGTTGATGTTGGTGAACACCTTGAAGTGATTGGTGCAACGCACGTCGTAGCCGTAGCTCGACACACCGTAGGAGATCACCCGGCTGTCGTCGCTGCCGCGCACCTGGCGCTCGACGAACGGCTCGATCATGCCCTGTTCCTGCGCCATGCGGCGAATCCACTTGTCCGATTTGATGCTCATGGCGGGGTGTCCTGAATAGCGAGGTGGAAAAATTCTGTCCGGCATCTTACCGGGCGCGCCGCCTCGTTCAAAGTGCGCACTGCAATTCTCGGCGATCCCCCATGATTTACGCGGTCTGGCGACGAACCGTCACACCGCCGATCCCTAAATCGAAGAAACCTTCGCAAGAAGCATTGGCACGTTCCGGAAAAAGGGTTAAGGTGGCGCCACTGTGCTGCTTGTGTCACTGAGAATCTCTACACGATATGTTGAATTTCGATCCAACCATCTACAAGAATTTTTCCTGCTCTTTGCACTCAGTCTCGGCCAGGGTTCTTCCTGAGTCGCAGTTATCTTTGTTCAAGGAGTTACACCATGTCTAATCGCCAAACCGGTACCGTTAAGTGGTTCAACGATGAAAAAGGCTTCGGCTTCATCACCCCACAATCCGGTGACGACCTGTTCGTTCACTTCAAAGCTATCCAATCCGACGGCTTCAAAAGCCTGAAAGAAGGCCAACAGGTTTCTTTCATCGCTACCCGCGGTCAGAAAGGCATGCAAGCTGAGGAAGTACAAGTTATCTAACTTGTAGCTTCTTTAGAAAAGAGCCCCGCCCTTAAAAGCGGGGCTTTTTTGTGGGCGTCTGTTTTGCGCAGCCAAAAAAAGATCGCAGCCTTCGGCAGCTCCTACATTTAAACCTGTAGGAGCTGCCGAAGGCTGCGATCTTTTGCTTTATGCCTTACCAGGCCACGCCAAACCCTGCGGTGTAGCGGGTCTTGCTCAAGTCAGCATCATTGGTGCCACTGATGATGTCACGCTCAGCCTTGAGATTGAGCGAAGCCCACTCCGTGACCTTGTAGCGCAAGCCCATCTCGGCATCCAGTGCGTAATCAGCCACGCCCGAAAGCGGCTTGCCGACTTCACCATTGGTGAAGAACTCGACCTTCTTGCCGATCAGGTAGCGGTTGTAGTCCCACTTCATGGCGACGGAATAGAAGTTATCCTTGCTGCCATCGCGATATTCGTAATCGGTGCGGTTAAGCAGAGAGCCCAGAGAGAACGCGCCCAGCTCATCGTCCCAGAACTGGTAGCCCGGACCGGTACCGACCACACGCTGGCGAGCCAGCTCTTCGATGTGATCACGCTTGTAATTCAGACGACCCTGCCAGAACCATTTATCGGTCAGGAAGCGGTCGAGTGCGTATTCGGCGCGCCAGTTGTCGGTGGTGGTTTCGTCGTCCTGCACTTCGCGGTTGTATTCGCCCTCGGCAGTGTGACGCCAGCGACCGTGACGCGCGGTGGTCTTGAAGCCGACATCGTAGTCGTCGGTATCCTTCTCGGCCCGCTGATAATCGAGCGCCATATCGACATTGCCCTTCCAGACCAGATCCTCGACCACCGGTTTCGGTTTAAGAATCTGCTGAATGCTTGCCAGTTCGACGGTCTTCGGCGCCTCACCATTGGCCAGGGTGACCTTGCCATCTTCCGCCGCTGTCAGCGACTTCGACACCTCACCGGTGTAGGCATCCTGCTTGACCAACAGGTGCTGATCGCTGTCGAGCGTCTTCACCTCCTTCCAGTCAATCGTGACCGCCCCGGCGTATTTGGTCTGAATCAACAGCTTGCCGCCGTCGAACACAGTAATGGTGCCGCTCAGCTTGTCACCGTTCTTCAACCAGACGGTGTCGGCAAGCAGGGGCGTGGACGCACTGAAAACAGCAAGGCACAGCAGGGATCTGGACAACATAAGCGAATCGAAGGCTCAAGTTTGCGAAAAAAGGTCGGCATTATCCGTAGGAATAAGACCCTGACAAGGACTGACCGGACTATTTCCGATGAGTTCATTTCTCAACTACCCGATCACGGATTACTCTGAAAGCCATCAAACTGTTCATGCTCAGGAACCGCGTACGTGAAAGACCCGCTCGACAGCGTTGAAAACGATGCGCAAATCCGACGCACGGCGCTCTACTCGACCCTCGCACAAGTGCCCGAGGGCAAAGTCGTCAGCTATGGTCAGCTGGCCGAACTCGCCGGATTGGGGCGCGCCGCTCGCTGGGTCGGCCGCACGCTGAGTCAGTTGCCCGGCGACACCAAACTGCCTTGGCACCGCGTACTGGGCGCCGGCGGTCGGATCAGCCTGCCAGTGGGCAGCCCGTCGGGTGATGAACAACGGGCGCGATTACGCACGGAAGGCATCACCGTCCGGAATAATCGTGTGGATATTCAGCGCCATGGCTGGCGTCCGGTAGAGCACAGCGGTTAGAGTGCGCGCTTTGTTTTCGCAATCTTGAGGCAGACTTCAGCCCATGCCCCGTAAAACCTGGCGCGCCGCGCTCGCCGCCTATGCCAGTCCTTCGACGCTCGTGCTGTTGTTGCTCGGTTTCGCTGCCGGCCTGCCGTACATGCTGGTGTTTTCAACGCTCTCTGTCTGGCTGCGTGAAGCCGGCGTAGCCCGTGAAACGATCGGCTATGCCAGCCTGATCGGCCTGGCTTATGCGTTCAAATGGGTCTGGTCCCCCCTGCTCGACCAATGGCGCCTGCCGTTGCTGGGCAAGCTTGGCCGTCGCCGCTCGTGGCTGGTGCTCTCACAAGTGCTGGTGATACTCGGGCTGATCGGCATGGGCTTCTGTGACCCACAGAAGCACCTGTCGTGGTTGATCGCCATCGCCGTTGTCGTCGCATTCGCCTCCGCCACTCAAGACATCGCGGTGGATGCCTATCGCCTGGAAATCGCCGAAGACAACCGTCAGGCGGCCCTCGCCGCCAGTTATATGTCTGGCTATCGCGTGGCAGCCTTGCTGGCGACTGCCGGCGCCTTGTTCTTCGCTGAAGGCTTTGGCTCTACGGGCTTCAACTATAAACACTCGGCCTGGGCCGGCACTTACGCGCTGTTCGGTGCCCTGATGATACCGGCGCTGCTGACCACGCTGTTCATGCGCGAGCCGCCAGTGCCACTGCGCACGCAATTGCAGGCCGGGCGCTACACCTTCATGCATCAACTGATGTCGGTGTTTGTGCTGATCATCCTGCTGGTATCCGTGCCGGCGATGTTCACGCAACTCTACAACACTGATTTCGCCAGCGTGCTGTTCGGCGGCATGAGTCCACTCGACCTGCTGCTGGAAGACCGTGCCTTCCTGCGCGCCATCCTTTATACGCTGCTGACTGGCCTGTGCCTGTCGACCATGGGCCGCCGTGGCCTGGCGCCGGTGTTGACTCCCGTCAACGACTTCATCCTGCGTTATCGCTGGCAGGCACTGTTGCTGCTCGGACTGATCGCCACGTATCGGATGTCGGACACGGTGATGGGCGTCATGGCCAACGTGTTCTACATCGACCAGGGTTTCACCAAGGATCAGATCGCCAGTGTCAGCAAGATCTTTGGCCTGATCATGACCCTCGTCGGCGCCGGCATGGGGGGCCTGCTGATCGTGCGTTTCGGCATTCTGCCGATTCTGTTTATCGGTGGTGTCGCTTCGGCAGCCACCAACCTGCTGTTCGTGATGCTCGCCGACATGGGCCCGGACCTGCAGATGCTGGTGGTCACTATCTCCCTCGACAACTTCAGCTCGGGCCTCGCGACGTCGGCGTTCGTGGCCTATTTGTCGAGCCTGACCAACCTGAAGTTTTCGGCTACGCAATACGCCCTGCTCAGTTCGATCATGCTCCTGCTGCCGCGCCTGATGGGCGGCTATTCCGGCGTCCTGGTCGAGAAATTCGGCTACCACAGCTTCTTCCTTATCACCGCGCTATTGGGCGTGCCGACACTGGTGCTGATCGCCTTGCACTGGTTTCAAGAGAGCCGCCGCGAAGGCCCGACACCTAAGCCCGAGCCTGTACCGACGCCGGTCGCGGAAGAGTCGTAAGACGTTTCGCCAATGGCGGGAGGAATCCCGCCGTTGGACCCCACCGCCGGCCACACTTCTGTACGTCAGCAAAACTCGCCGGTACACTGCTCCGTCATTTCCAGTCATAGCAACCGACAACGGCCAACCATGCGCACCAGTCAATTTTTGCTCGCCACACAGAAAGAAACGCCTTCCGATGCGGTCGTCATCAGCCATCAGCTGATGCTGCGCGCCGGCATGATCCGCAAGCTCGCCTCCGGCCTGTACACCTGGCTGCCCATGGGCCTGCGGGTGATGCGCAAGGTTGAAGCCATCGTTCGTGAAGAAATGAACGCTGCCGGTTCTCTGGAAGTGTTGATGCCGAGCACCCAACCGGCCGAGCTGTGGCAGGAATCGGGGCGCTGGGAAGAATACGGCCCTGAGTTGCTACGCATCAAAGACCGCCACGGTCGCGACTTCTGCGCGGGCCCAACCCACGAAGAAGTGATTACCGATCTGATGCGCAACGAGTTGAGCAGCTATAAACAGCTGCCAATCAACCTGTACCAGATCCAGACCAAATTCCGCGACGAAATCCGTCCACGCTTCGGTTTGATGCGCGGCCGCGAATTCATCATGAAGGACGCATACTCCTTCCACGCGGATCAAGCGTCGCTGCAGATCACCTACGACCGCATGCATGAAGCCTACTGCAACGTGTTCACACGTCTGGGCCTGAAATTCCGTCCGGTTGAAGCCGACAACGGTTCGATCGGTGGCGCTGGTTCCCACGAGTTCCACGTACTGGCCGAGTCCGGCGAAGACGACATCGTTTTCAGCAACGGTTCCGACTACGCGGCGAACATCGAAAAAGCCGAAGCCGTGCCACGCGAAACCTCGCGCGCCGCTGCGACCGAAGAGTTGCGTCTGGTCGATACCCCTGACACCAAAACCATCGCGGCGCTGGTGGAAAAATTCAATCTGCCGATTGAAAAGACCATCAAGACCCTGATCGTGCGCGCCGAAGAAGAAGGCAAGCTGATCGCGCTGGTGATTCGTGGCGACCACGAACTCAACGAAATCAAGGCTGCCCAGCAACCAGGCGTAGCCAACCCGCTGGTCATGGCCACTGATGCCGAACTGCGTGACGCCATTGGCGCCGGCGCCGGTTCGCTCGGCCCGCTGAACCTGCCGCTGCCAATCATCATCGACCGTTCGGTCGAGCTGATGAGCGACTTCGGCATCGGCGCGAACATCGATGACAAGCACTACTTCGGCGTGAACTGGGAGCGTGATCTGCCGGTTCCGACCGTTGCCGACCTGCGTAACGTTGTCGCCGGCGACCCAAGCCCGGACGGCAAAGGCACGCTGGAAATCAAACGCGGCATCGAAGTCGGGCACATCTTCCAGCTGGGCAACAAGTACAGCAAAGCGATGAAGTGCGAAGTGCTGGGCGAAAACGGCAAGCCAGTCACCCTGGAAATGGGTTGCTACGGCATCGGCGTTTCCCGCGTGGTGGCTGCAGCCATCGAGCAGAACAACGACGCCAACGGCATCATCTGGAGCGACACTCTGGCGCCGTTCCAGATTGCTTTGGTACCGCTGCGTTATGAAACCGAGCAGGTGCGCGAAGCCACCGACAAGCTGTACGCCGAACTGACGGCGGCCGGCTTCGAAGTGCTGCTGGACGATCGCGACAAGAAAACCAGCCCGGGCATCAAGTTTGCGGACATGGAGCTGATCGGCATTCCTCACCGGATCGTGGTCAGCGACCGCGGCCTCGCCGAAGGCAACCTGGAATACAAGAGTCGTACCGAAGGCGAAGCGCAAGCATTGCCGGTCGCCGACGTATTGTCCTTCCTGCAGGCCCGTATCCGCCGCTGAAACCAGATAGAGACGTCATGTTCAAGCGAAACACCTTAGGCCTTGGTGGCACCGCCCTGTGCGGTGCCCTGCTGGTCAGCGGCTGTGCCAATCACATGTCACAACGCAGCGAGCACGAAGAGCGGGTCGAGCGCAAGTTGCTCGACCATAGCCTGCAGATTGATGTCGGTGAGCCTAAGGAGCTTGAGCTGCCGCAGCGACGCGTGAAGATCAACGAGCAGAAGACTTTTGAAGTCACCGAGTTCGAAGTCACCCGTCATTACGATCGCTACACGCCTTACCAGCCTTGGCGGGAGGTCTACGAGATCCCGTTGGGCGTGGTGGCCGTGGTTGGCGGTGTCGGCGCGAACGTGGTCAACGTCTTCGCCCTCGGCAACCTGCCGGACAGCGTGACCAAGGACTGGCTGAGTTACGGTTTTGCCGGGCTCAACCCGTTCATGAACGTGCAGTCCAACGGCCGTGCGCAACAGAACCTGGCCGGCATCGATGAGGTCCAGCGCGATAAGCGCACGGAGTATTCGAGCCTGCCCTGGAGCGAGCGTCCGGTGCAGGTCAAGGCCGGCAAGCAGACCTTCGACATGACCACCGATCGCAACGGTGTGCTGCGCCTGAACCTGCTCGACAGTCCGTTTGCTGAAAATGATCTCAATCATGTCGGCAAATTGCAGATCAGTGTCGAAGACAGCAAGGATGATGTGCACTCCGATTCGTCGCTGATGATCAGCAGTCACCTGCGTGGCAAGTTGCTCGAAGCGCACGGGCTGATTTATGACGATCTGGAAGACGACGAAGTGAGCCAGTGGGTCCACCGGGTCAAACGCCTGTCGGAACTGGGTCTGGAAGAAGAAGCCAGCGAACTGGAACAAAGCCTGATCGAGCTGACGCGTAACGATCCTGAGTTACAGACTGAGTTTCTCAAGTCTTTGACCAAGGATGCCGGGCGTCTGGTGGCGGATCCGGGACCGAACTAAAAGCTAAAGGCATCGCGGGCAAGCCCGCTCCCACAAGGTTTATGGGTGTTCACACAATATGTGTTTCACCATCGAACACTGTGGGAGCGGGCTTGCCCGCGATGACTATCTGCCATACGCCGCAAATCTACCGTTCAAACAACTCCATCTGCTCAAATCCACCGCGCAAATCCTCCAGCCGCACCCCAACCCCCAACAACCGCACCGGTTTCCCCCCGCGATTGAACGCCTGCGTCAGCATCAACTGATAACTGCCCAGATCCCGCCCTGCCCCGGCCTGCTCCAGCGTCGTCTGGGTAAAGTCATGAAACTTCACTTTGACGAACGGTTTGCCCGGCCTATAACTGCTGTCGATCCGCGCCATGCGGGTTTTCAGGGTTTCCAGCAACTCCGGCAACTTATCCAGGCAACTGCGCAAATCCGGCAGATCGACGTCGTAGGTATTTTCCACACTGATCGACTGACGCCGACTGTCGTTGTGCACCAAGCGATCATCAATCCCATGCGCCAGACTCCACAAGCGCTCACCGAAGCTGCCGAATTCTCGTACCAGCGCCAATTTTTCCCACTCGCGCAACTGCGAGCAGTCGACGATGCCGAGCCTGCCCAGTTTGTCAGCCGTGACTTTGCCGACACCGTGCAACTTGCTCACCGGCAAGCCACTGACGAAGTCTTCGACCTGATCCGGCGTAATCACGAATAGCCCGTTGGGTTTTTTCCAGTCGCTGGCGATCTTCGCCAGGAATTTGTTCGGCGCCACCCCTGCGGACACGGTGATATGCAGCTGGTTGGAGACACGACGACGAATGTCTTGAGCGATGCGCGTGGCACTGCCGCCGAAATGCGCGCTGTCCGACACATCCAGATAGGCTTCATCCAGCGACAGCGGCTCGATCAGGTCGGTGTAATCGCTGAAGATGGTATGGATTTCTTTTGACGCCTCGCGATAGGCGTCCATGCGCGGTTTGACGATGGTCAGGTCCGGGCACAGCTTCAGGGCATGCCCCGACGCCATCGCTGAACGCACGCCGTATGCCCGCGCTTCATAATTGCAGGTGGCGATCACCCCTCGCCGATCAGCCGAACCACCCACCGCCAACGGCTTGCCGGCCAGACGCGGGTCATCGCGCATCTCGATGGCGGCGTAAAAACAATCGCAGTCGATGTGGATGATTTTTCGCTGAGTCATGTCAGAAAAGGAAACGTGGCGAGCCGGATCGGCAGTATCTCACTGACACCTGTATATAGCACCAGTGGTATGAATGTTCTTTTCCACGTGTAGGAAAATCGCTTTGAATTTATTTTTTCAATCGACAAACGACCTTCAATAGAGCTGAAAGCCGCGCGCCACCTGCTCTGCAGCCTGAAAAACACCCGAGAAAAGACGCTAACCGATTGAACCTCAACAGATTTTATCCAGATTGCGGGTTGACACCCTGGCGATCCTCTGTAGAATGCCGACACACAGACGCGGGATGGAGCAGTCTGGTAGCTCGTCGGGCTCATAACCCGAAGGTCGTCGGTTCAAATCCGGCTCCCGCAACCAAACATCAAAAAAGGCTACTCGAAAGAGTGGCCTTTTTTGTGCGCGTCTGTTTTGTGGGTTTCCTTCTCTTATTGAGATGCGATCACCAAACAGGAATTCTTTGCATTTCCGAAACTTAACGCTCCACCTGCGACCGTTTGACGCGAATGCACACTTATTTGACCCTTTATGGGATTAGCGGTTGACACCCTGTCGTTCCTCTGTAGAATGCCGCCACACAGACGCGGGATGGAGCAGTCTGGTAGCTCGTCGGGCTCATAACCCGAAGGTCGTCGGTTCAAATCCGGCTCCCGCAACCAAACATCAAAAAAGGCTACTCGAAAGAGTGGCCTTTTTTGTATCTGTTGAAAAAGTCCTTTCGCAACAATGATCTGTCACTGTGCAGTGAACCGCTGGGGATCATCAGACTCGCCAACTTGCGACTATGCTTGTGTCGCAGGCACGACGTCTGCAATCCAGGAACTGCCCTCGCCGATACCCGGTGAGAGGCGTAGTATTTTGTGATTATTTTTTTCTACAGGGATTGGTAACTTGGCTGGATACCTCCATCCTGTCGCGCACAATCCAAGAGGTGATTGATGCGCGCCAACTCGTCTGATCCACAAGACACCGTCACAGCGGAACACCCGATCAAACCCGAGCGCTTGCGCTTGCTGGATCGGTTGAGCAAATACCGACAACCGATTGGTCTGGCGGTCACGCTGCTGCTGTTTGCCATTGCGCTGATTGCCTGTCGCCATCTGCTTGCCGAGCTCGATCTCGATGCGCTGCACGACTCGATTCTCGACGTGCCGAAACCCGCCCTGCTCGGTGC
The DNA here is from genome assembly GCF_009764635.1 of Pseudomonas sp. PB103. Lineage (NCBI taxonomy): Bacteria > Pseudomonadati > Pseudomonadota > Gammaproteobacteria > Pseudomonadales > Pseudomonadaceae > Pseudomonas > Pseudomonas sp. PB103. Next base: position 74,446 of record NZ_RWIL01000094.1, read on the forward strand.
GTTCGGCGCGACCGTGGTCGGCTTCATTATCCTGCTGGGCTATGAATGGTCGGCCAGTCGCTATGCCGGTGTGACCTTGCCGCCACGCACGCTAGCCCTCGGCGGGTTTACCGCGTTTGCGATTGGCAATGCCATCGGCTTGTCGCTGCTCTCCGGCGGCTCGGTGCGCTACCGTTTATATGCACGGCTGGGCCTGGGGGCTTCGGAAGTCGCGCACATGACCTTGTTTGCCAGTCTGTCGCTGGGCTGCGCCTTGCCGCCACTGGCAGCGCTGGCGACGCTGAGTGACCTGCCTGCTGCCTCTCAGGCGCTGGGTTTGTCCGAAGGTCTGCTCGGCACTGTCGCCGCTGTCGTGCTATTGCTTGGCGCAGTGCTGGCTATCGGCATCTACCGTCGACGCCTGCCGGAACAACCGTTGCGCGACAACCTGCTGGTCAGGGTTGGCCGCCGCACCCTGCGCTTACCGGGTCGACGCCTGACGTTCCTGCAACTGATCATTACCGCCCTCGACGTTGCGGCCGCCGCCACTGTCCTTTATCTGTTGCTGCCGGAAGCGCCGCCGTTTGGTGCGTTCCTGCTGGTGTACCTGCTGGCACTAGCGGCTGGCGTGCTCAGCCATGTACCCGGCGGCGTGGGGGTGTTCGAAGCGATTCTGCTGGCCGCTTTCGCCGACAAGCTCGGTGCCGCGCCACTGGCCGCGGCGCTGCTGCTGTATCGCCTGATCTATGTGGTATTGCCGCTGCTGGTCGCGTGCGTATTCCTGCTGATCAACGAAGGTCAGCGTCTGTTTCAAACCCAGACCATGCGCGCGGCGTCCGGTCTGGCCGCGCCGATTCTGGCAGTGCTGGTGTTCCTGTCCGGCGTGGTGCTGCTGTTCTCCGGCGCCACACCCGAGATCGACACGCGTCTGGAACACATCGGCTTTCTGATCCCGCATCGCCTGGTCGACGCGTCGCACTTCGGCGCCAGCCTGATCGGCGTGCTCTGCCTGATGCTCGCTCAGGGCCTGCGCCGGCGCTTGTCGGCCGCATGGATGCTCACCACCATTCTGTTGCTGGTCGGCGCCCTGCTCTCGCTGCTCAAAGGTTTCGACTGGGAAGAAGCGACGCTGATGACACTGACGGCTGCGCTGCTGGGTGTGTTTCGTCGCTCGTTCTATCGCCCGAGCCGCCTGACCGAACTGCCCTTCTCCCCCCTGTATCTGGTGGCCAGCCTCTGTGTACTCGGCGCTTCGACCTGGCTGCTGCTGTTCGCCTATCAAGACGTGCCGTACAGCCATCAACTGTGGTGGCAGTTCACCCTGGATGCCGACGCGCCGCGCGGTCTGCGTTCGCTGCTCGGCGCCGCCGTGCTGTTGCTGGTGATCGCACTGACCTGGCTACTGCGCACTGCGCGCCCGGTCATTCACCTGCCGACACCCGACGAACTCGATCGCGCGGCGAAGATCCTGATGGCCTCGTCGCAGCCCGACGGCGGCCTGGCGCTGACCGGTGACAAAGCGTTGCTGTTTCACCAGAACGACGAAGCTTTCCTGATGTACGCACGGCGTGGCCGCAGCCTGGTGGCGCTGTACGACCCAATCGGCCCCGGCCAGCAACGTGCGGAGATGATCTGGCAGTTCCGCGACCTCTGCGATATTCACCACGCCCGCCCGGTGTTCTACCAGGTGCGCGCGGAAAACCTGCCGTACTACATGGACATCGGCCTGACCGCGATCAAGCTCGGCGAAGAAGCCCGGGTCGATCTGCTTCGCTTTGACCTTGAAGCCAAGGGCAAAGAGATGAAGGACCTGCGTTACACCTGGAACCGTGGCACCCGCGACGGCTTGTCGCTGGAAATCCATGAGCCGGGTCAGGCGCCGATGGACGAGCTGAAAGTGATTTCCGATGCGTGGCTGACCGGCAAGAACGTGCGTGAGAAAGGCTTCTCCCTCGGCCGTTTCAGCGACGACTACCTGAAGCATTTCCGCATCGCGGTGATTCGCTTCGAAGGCCGCCCGGTGGCGTTCGCCAACTTGCTCGAGACTTACAGCCATGACCTGGCCAGCCTCGACCTGATGCGCGCACACCCGGACGCCCCCAAGCTGACCATGGAATTCATGATGGTCGGCCTGATTCAACACTATAAGAGTCACGGATACGCGCGTTTCAGCCTGGGCATGGTGCCGTTGTCGGGGTTGCAACCCCGGCGTGGTGCACCGCTGACCCAGCGTCTGGGCTCGATGGTTTTCCGCCGTGGTGAGCAGCTGTACAACTTCCAAGGCTTGCGCCGCTTCAAAGACAAGTTCCAGCCTGACTGGGAACCCCGTTATATGGCCGTGCCCGCCGGACTCGATCCGCTGGTGGCGCTGGCCGACACTGCTGCCCTGATCGCGGGCGGCTTGACTGGATTGGTGAAACGCTGATGATTCAACGCTCCCTGAAGTACATCCTGGCCGCACTGATGGTGCTGGCCGTGATTGCCGGCGGCGGTTACTGGTACCTCAAACGCCCGGCACCGGAACCGACCGTCGAACAACTGAACCCGCCTGATGGCGCGGCCATGACCCGCGTCATCCCGGGCACCAAGCCCAAGGCGCAGGTGCTGGTCGCTGTCAATGACGACCAGAAACTCTCTGAAAAACAACTGACCACCCTGAGCCGCAGTGCTGCGGCGCAGATCGTTCAGGTGATTCTGCCCAAGGACTGCCTGCTGCAAAGCCGCGCCCTGCAATCGGGTCTGCGTGAACTGAACGGCCCGGCCACGCTGGTCAGCGGCATTGGCCCAGGCGCTGTGCTGGCCTGGCGCTGGTTGTCGGAGCAGAAAGACGACAAGGCCCAGGCCGTCTCCGTCGACCTCGCTCTGGAAAAAGGTGGCTGCACTCACCTGCTGCCGAAATCCGCTGCCCACGGCCACTGGCTGGTAGCGTGGAACGACAACCCGGACGACGCCAGCGCAGGTTTCGTGCGCGATCAACCGAACGCCGAAACCAGCATCAGCGACTACGACATCAACCTGCCGCAAGTGCTGAACAACGAACTGCGCAAGATCCTCGTCGGTGGCGACAAGGCCAACGGCGGTCTGGCGATTCCGGTGGTTGAAGTGCCGGCCGGTCAGGCGAAAGACACCGTGACCCTGTTCCTTTCCGGTGACGGCGGCTGGCGCGACCTCGACCGCGACGTGGCCGGTGAAATGGCCAAGATCGGCTACCCGGTGGTCGGCATCGACACCCTGCGCTACTACTGGCAGCACAAGAGCCCGGAGCAAAGCGCACTGGACCTGACCGAACTGATGCAGCACTACCGGCAGAAATGGGGCACCAAGCGTTTCATCCTCACCGGTTACTCGTTCGGCGCTGACGTACTGCCAGCGATCTACAACCGCCTGCCGGATACCGAGCAGCAACGCGTCGACGCAATCATCCTGCTGGCCTTCGCCCGCACCGGCAGCTTCGAAATCGAAGTCGAAGGCTGGCTGGGTAACGCCGGCAAAGAAGCCGCCACCGGCCCGGAAATGGCCAAGCTGCCACCGGCCAAGGTTGTGTGCATCTATGGTGAAGAAGAGACCGATGAAAGCGGCTGCACGGACAAGACTGCTGTTGGCGAAGCCGTGAAACTGCCTGGCGGCCACCACTTCGACGAGAACTATCCGGCGCTGGCCAAGCGCTTGGTGGACTTGATCGAGAAGCGTCAAGCGGCGAGCCAGGTCGCTGAAGAGTGATCTGAGCCACGTCCACAAGAAGCCCCCGCAACTTCGCAGTTGCGGGGGCTTTTTACATCTCGGACGATTAACCCATTCCCCTGTAGGAGTGAGCCTGCTCGCGATAGCGGAGTGTCAGCCACCTATTTGCCAACTGA
>NZ_RWIL01000095.1:0-73716 GCF_009764635.1 Pseudomonas sp. PB103
GCCTTCGGCAGCTCCTACAGGGGATTTATGTAGGAGCTGCCGCAGGCTGCGATCTTTTGATTCAGGATTTTTCTGGCGGCAACTCAGGCAGCGCACGCAGGGCCGCTTCGTACCATTCAGTATCAAATGCGCGATCTTCATCGAGCATCGCGTCGATTTCGTAGGCCAGCACGTGCGCCATCAGATTGAGGATTTCTTCGCGCTCGACGCCGACCAGGGTCAGTTTGTTGAACGTCGCTTTGGCGGCCGGCGGGTTGTCGCTTTCGATCTGGTTCTCGATGGCTTCGATCAACGTCGCTTCGGTGAACTCTTCTTCGTCGTTGTCATTGTCGATGTCTGTCGGCTCGCTCATGGCAGGCTCCTCAAGGAAAGGCGCCAGTTTACCCGCATTCAACGGCGTGATGCTGCTGGCGGGATTGGCCTGCACGTTCTATAAACAGGCACTGCCCACCCCGCACGGCCTGGAGGCTATGTGATGCTCAAGCTTTATGGATTCTCAGTCAGCAACTACTACAACATGGTCAAACTGGCGCTGCTGGAAAAAGGCCTGTCGTTCGAAGAGGTCACGTTCTACCCGGCGCAAACCCCGGAGTCCCTGACCATCAGCCCGCGCGGCAAAGTGCCGGTGCTCGGCGTCGATGGTGGTTACATCAACGAAACCGCGATCATCCTCGAATACCTGGAGCAGACCCAGAAAGGCACAGCGCTGCTGCCGAGTGATCCGTTCGAGCGTGCGCAGGTGTTGGCGATTGCCAAGGAAATCGAGCTGTACATCGAGCTGCCGGGGCGTGCCTGTTATGGCGAAGCATTTTTCGGCATGACTTTGCCGGACGCGATCAAGGAAAAGACCAAGACTGAATTGTTGCTGGGTTTTGCGGCCTTGGGCCGACACGGCAAATTCGCCCCGTACGTGGCGGGCGACAGCTTGAGTATTGCCGATTTGTACTTCCTCTACAGCGTGCCGCTGGCCTGTGCGGTCGGGCATAAGCTGTTCGGGATTGATTTGCTGGCGGAGATGCCGCAGGCGAAGGCGTTGCTGGAGCGGCTTGAGCAGAATCCGCATGTGCAGAAAATTGCGGCGGACAAGGAGGCGGTGATGCCGGCGTTTTTGGCGATGATCGCTGCCAAGAAGTGATTTTTGTAGCGTTCTGAAGTCAGTCATCGCTGGCAAGCCAGCTCCCACAGGTCTTTGGGTCGAACCAAAATTGTGTTCCAGCAAAGAACCCTGTGGGAGCTGGCTTGCCAGCGAAGCTTTTAGCGGCTGGCGATCAGCGCTTGACCGCGCACCACAGCAGCCTTGACCTGCGCCGGCGCAGTCCCGCCGATATGGTCACGGGCATTCACCGAGCCTTCCAGGGTCAACACGGCAAACACGTCCTGCTCGATCTGATCGCTGAACTGGCGCAGTTCTTCCAGGCTCATCTCGGCCAGATCCTTGCCCGTGTCCACGCCGTACTTCACGGCATGGCCAACGATTTCGTGGCAATCACGGAACGGCAAACCACGGCGCACCAGATAATCCGCCAGGTCGGTCGCGGTGGAGAAGCCACGCAGCGCCGCTTCACGCATGATCGCGTGCTTCGGTTTGATCGCCGGGATCATGTCGGCAAAGGCGCGCAGCGAGTCGCGCAGGGTGTCGGCGGCGTCGAACAGCGGCTCTTTGTCTTCCTGGTTGTCCTTGTTGTAGGCCAGCGGTTGGCCTTTCATCAAGGTCAGCAGGCCCATCAGTGCGCCGAACACACGGCCGGTCTTGCCACGTACCAGCTCTGGCACGTCGGGGTTTTTCTTTTGCGGCATGATCGAACTGCCGGTGCAGAAACGGTCCGGCAGATCGATGAACTGGAACTGCGCGCTGGTCCACAGCACCAATTCTTCGGAGAAACGCGACAAGTGCATCATTGCGATGCTCGCGGCCGAGCAGAATTCGATGGCGAAATCGCGATCGGAAACGTTGTCCAGCGAGTTGCCGCCAACCGCGTCAAAACCCAGCAGTTGTGCGGTGTATTCGCGGTCGATCGGGTAGGTGGTGCCGGCCAGCGCGGCGCTGCCCAATGGCATGCGGTTGGTGCGCTTGCGGCAGTCGACCAGACGCTCGTAATCGCGGCTGAGCATTTCGAACCAGGCCAGCATGTGGTGCCCGAAGGTCACTGGCTGCGCGGTCTGCAGGTGAGTGAAGCCCGGCATGATGCTCGCAGCTTCGCGCTCGGCTTGCTCCAGCAGGCCTTTTTGCAGACGGGTGATTTCGGCGAGGATCAGGTCGATCTCGTCACGCAGCCACAGGCGGATGTCGGTGGCCACCTGGTCGTTGCGGCTGCGCCCGGTGTGCAGTTTTTTGCCGGTGACGCCGATGCGGTCGGTCAGGCGTGCTTCGATGTTCATGTGCACGTCTTCGAGGTCGATGCGCCAGTCGAACTGACCGGCCTCGATTTCGCCCTGAATGGTGTTCAGGCCGTCGATGATGCTGTCGCGCTCGGCATCGGTCAGCACGCCGACCTTGGCCAGCATGGTGGCGTGGGCGATCGAGCCCATGATGTCGTGGCGATACAGGCGCTGGTCGAAAGTGACGGAGGCGGTGAAGCGGGCGACGAAGGCGTCGACGGGTTCACTGAAGCGGCCGCCCCAGGACTGATTGGTCTTGTCAGTGCTCATGAATTCGCTCGTATCGGCTTGAAGAAAAAAGGCGTGAAACGCTGGCGCGGATAATAACAGGGTTGCCCAGACTGTCGCTGACACCGGTCGATACGTTTTTTTCTCATTGGCTCAGTCATAGTCGGCGCTGCGCCCGGGAGATATGCGCAAGGATATTTTCCGATTGAGCAATATCGGCCCGACGAGCGTCTACAGTAGGACATAAGGGTCGGCGCGACTTTCGATCGCGCAAAGGTCTGGCCGCCGACTATAAGAAGAGGGGGGTGGGTGTAATTGTCCTTCGGCAATCCCCGTGAGAAACGCAGGAAACAGCGGGCTTTGAGCAGTACGACACGGACACTGGCAAATATTGCTGGCCGACGTACGGCACTTTTTGGCGCTCGGGCTAGTCTTAGCGTGGATCGCGGTGACGGACGTCACTTCACCTGTCTACGCTATCCTTGTGCGAGACTCACGCAGGAATCCAGCGCAATATGAATGTCCTGATCGTTGATGACGAACCACTGGCTCGCGAGCGCCTCAGCCGAATGGTGAGCGAGCTCGAGGGTTATACAGTTCTGGAGCCCAGCGCCACGAATGGCGAGGAGGCGTTGGCACTGATCGACAGCCACAAACCGGATATCGTGCTGCTTGATATCCGCATGCCGGGCCTCGACGGCCTGCAAGTTGCTGCCCGTCTGTGCGAACGAGAAACGCCGCCCGCCGTGGTGTTTTGCACCAGCCCCGATGAATTTGCCGTGGAAGCCCTGCAGGCCAGCGCCGTGGGCTATGTGGTGAAACCCGTGCGAACCGAACATCTGCATGACGCCCTGAAACGGGCGGAACGTCCCAACCGGGCGCAACTCTCGGCCCTGACCCGTCCCGCTGCCGAAAGTGGCACCGGCCCGCGCAGCCACATCAGCGCCCGCACCCGTAAAGGCATCGAACTGATCCCGCTGGATCAGGTGGTCTATTTCATTGCGGACCACAAATACGTGACCTTGCGCCACGAGGCCGGCGAAGTGCTGCTCGACGAGCCACTGAAGGCTCTGGAAGACGAATTCGGCGAACGCTTTGTGCGTATCCACCGCAACGCCCTGGTCGCCCGCGACCGCATCGAACGTCTGCAACGCACGCCGCTGGGGCATTTCCAACTGTTCCTCAAAGGCCTCAATGGTGATGCGCTGATCGTTAGCCGTCGGCACGTGGCCGGTGTGCGCAAAATGATGCAGGGCCTGTAATCCGGACATTTCCGGGCGGCTCACACTTCTTTCCATCGGGCATTGCAGGCCAGGGAGGCCGCGCCGACTCTGATTCAAGTCAAAGTGGATTTGGCTGAGCTGTTATTATCCGCCGTATCTATTCAGTACGGATTGATCCATGTCCTCTCGCGAAATCCGCATCGCCACCCGTAAAAGTGCGCTGGCCCTCTGGCAGGCCGAATACGTCAAAGCCCGTCTGGAGGCGGCCCATCCGGGCCTGCTGGTGACGCTGGTGCCCATGGTCAGTCGCGGCGACAAGCTGCTCGATTCGCCACTGTCTAAAATCGGCGGCAAGGGCCTTTTCGTCAAGGAACTGGAAACCGCGCTGCTGGAAAATCAAGCCGACATCGCCGTGCATTCGATGAAAGACGTGCCGATGGACTTCCCTGAAGGCCTCGGTCTGTTCTGCATCTGCGAGCGCGAAGACCCGCGCGATGCCTTCGTTTCCAATACCTATGAAAGCCTTGAAGCGTTGCCTGCCGGCAGCATCGTCGGCACCTCCAGTCTGCGTCGTCAGGCACAACTGCTGACCCGTCGCCCGGATCTTGAGATCCGCTTTTTGCGCGGTAACGTCAATACGCGTCTGGCCAAGCTTGATGCTGGCGAGTACGACGCGATCATCCTCGCAGCGGCCGGCCTGATCCGCCTCGGTTTCGAAGAGCGCATCACTTCGGCAATCAGTGTCGATGACAGCCTGCCGGCCGGTGGCCAAGGTGCGGTCGGTATCGAATGCCGCAGCGCCGACACGCAAATCCACGCCTTGCTCGCACCGCTGCATCACGCCGACACTTCGTCGCGCGTGACTGCCGAACGTGCCCTCAACAAACATCTGAATGGCGGCTGCCAAGTGCCGATCGCCTGCTACGCCGTGCTCGAAGGCGAGCAGTTGTGGTTGCGTGGTCTGGTCGGCGAGCCGAGCGGTGGCAAGCTGCTCAGCGCTGAAGCCCGTGCGCCACGTGCTAATGCCCAAGCATTGGGTGTGCAGGTAGCTGAAGATCTGTTGAGCCAGGGCGCCGCCGACATTCTCAAAGCGGTCTACGGCGAGGCAGGTCACGAGTGACCGCTTGGCGCCTGCTGCTGACGCGCCCTGCGGAAGATTGTGCGGCGCTCGCCGAGACGTTGGCGGCGCAGGGCGTTTTCAGTAGTTGTCTGCCGCTCCTGGACATTGTCGCGCTGCCAGTCTCTGACAAGATTCGTCAGGCGATTGCGCAGTTGCCGGGTTGCAGCGCGGTGATCGTGGTCAGCAAACCGGCGGCGCGCATTGCACTGGATTTGCTCGACGGCTCGCCTGCGCTGACGATGCCGTGGTTCAGCGTCGGTGCGGCAACCGCGCAGATTCTTCGCGATCATGGCCTGGATGTCAGCTTTCCCGCCGACGGTGATGACAGCGAAGCGCTGCTGCAGTTGCCGCGTCTGCGAGAGGCGGTCAGCCGACCGGGTGCGCAGGTGTTGATCCTGCGCGGGCAGGGCGGGCGCGAGCTGCTCGCCGAGCGTTTGCGTGAGCTAGGTGCTAGTGTCGAATATCTGGAATTGTATCGACGTGACCTGCCAGCCTATGCACCGCACGCGTTGCCGCAGCGTATCGCAGCGGAACGCCTGAACGGGCTGGTGGTCAGCAGTGGACAGGGTTTCGAGCACCTGCGCGAAATGGCCGGCGATGCCTGGCCCGAGATTGCGCAGCTGCCGTTGTTTGTTCCAAGCCCAAGGGTCGCCGAGCTGGCACGTGCCGCCGGGGCTAAAACAGTTGTGGATTGCCGCGGCGCGAGTGCCGCGGCTTTGCTGACGGCGTTACGGGAGCATCCCGGGCCCGTTCTCTAATGCAAAGGATGGATACGTGAGCGAAACAGCCTTGCCAAAAGATGATGTCCAGCCTGTCGTGCTTGAAAAGCAGGTTGAAACTCCACCGCCGGCCAATGAGCCGCGCCGAGGCAATGGACTGGCCATCGTCGCCCTGTTGCTCGGTGCTGCCGGCGTCGCGATCGGTGGCTGGGGTGTCTGGCAGGTCCGTCACCTGCAGACCAACACCCAACAACAGTCGGGCCAGGTGCAGGCGCTGAACGATCAGGCGCAGAGCCTGAAACTCAACGAGCAGCGTCTGACCGAGCGCCTCGCGCAGTTGCCGGGCGCCGACGAACTTGCCGAGCGCCAGCGTCTGGTGACGCAGCTTCAGGGCGATCAGCAACGCCTCAACCAACGCTTGGAAACCGTCCTCGGGGCGAGCCGCAAGGACTGGCGTCTGGCCGAGGCCGAACACCTTCTGCGTCTGGCCAGCCTGCGTCTTTCCGCGTTGCAGGACATCAGCAGCGCGCAGGCACTGGTGCAGGGCGCCGACGAAATTCTCCGCGAACAGAACGACCCTGGTTCTTTCGCTGCCCGCGAGCAAGTGGCGAAAACCCTGGTGGCCCTGCGCAGCACCGCGCAGCCGGATCGCACTGGGCTGTTCCTGCGCCTCGGCGCGTTGCGCGATCAGGTCATCGACCTCACCGAGCTGGCGCCGGAGTACAAGGATCGTGGCGAATCGTTGCTGGGCCTGACTGCCGACGGTGACGGCGCCAGTCGCTGGGCACAGTGGTGGGATCAGGTTTCGCGTTACATCCGTATCGATTTCAACGCCGACAAGAATGTTCGGCCGCTGCTGGCCGGGCAGAGCCTGAGCCAGGTACGTCTGGCCCTGAGCCTGGCGCTGGAGCAGGCGCAGTGGGCTGCGCTCAACGGACAGGCGCCGGTTTATACCCAGGCACTGGCCGAGGCGCGTGACGTGCTCAAAGGCAATTTCAATCCGGACAACCCGCAGAGCAAAGTGATGCTGGAGCAGGTTGGCGAATTGAGCAAAGAGCCGGTCACGGTCAACACGCCGGATCTGGCCGGCACTCTCAGCGCGGTGCGGGCGTATCTGGAACGGCGCAACGTCAATGCTGAAGAATCGGTGAAACCCTTCGCCAAGCCTGCCGCCAATACCGCGCAGGAGGCGACGCCATGAAGCGCCTGTATGTGATCGTGTTCCTGGTGATCGCGGCGACGGCGGCGCTGGGCCTGGCCATTGCTCAGCATTCCGGTTACGTGCTGGTCGCCTACAAGAGCTTTCGCTACGAAGCGAGCCTGTGGGCAACGCTGGCGGTCATCGCGGTGCTGTGGCTGCTGATCTGGGGCATCAAGGCGTCGGTCGAGCTGGTGATGACCTCCAGCGGCGTGGTTAATCCATGGTCACGGCGCAACCGCAGCCGTCGCGTGCAAGTGGCGATCGAACACGGTCAACTGGACCTGGCCGAAGGGCGCTGGGCCAGCGCGCAACGTCATCTGCATCGCGCGGCTGAAGCCGAACGCCAACCGTTGCTGTACTACCTCGGCGCTGCGCGCGCCGCCAATGAGCAAGGCAATTACGAAGAATGCGACCGTCTGCTGGAGCGTGCGCTGGAGCGTCAGCCGCAGGCCGAACTGGCGATTGCACTGAGCCATGCGCAACTGCAAACCGATCGTGGCGATACCGATGGGGCGCTGGTCACACTGCAAGCGATGCACGAGCGTCATCCGCACAATGCGCAGACGTTGCGTCAGTTGCAGCGCCTGTATCAGCAGCGTGGTGAATGGTCGGCGGTGATTCGCCTGCTGCCGGAGCTGCGCAAGGACAAGGTCCTGCCAGCGGCCGAACTGGCTGAACTCGAGCGACGCGCCTGGGGCGAGAACCTTTCGCTGGCGGCGCATCGCGAAGAGGACGGCACGGTGGGCCTGCAATCGCTCAATCGGGCATGGCAGCAACTGACTTCCGCGCAACGTCAGGAATCGCCGCTGGTGCTGGCGTATGCCGAGCAACTGCGGCAGTTGGGCGCTCAGGTGGAAGCCGAGGAAGTCTTGCGCGGCGCCATCAAACGCAAGTTCGACAGCCATCTGGCCCGCCTGTATGGCCTGGTGCGCGGCAGCGATCCGGCGCGTCAGTTGCAGACGGCTGAAGGCTGGCTCAAGGAGCATCCGAACGATCCGAGCCTGCTGCTGACCTTGGGGCGTCTGTGCCTGCAAACCAGCCTGTGGGGCAAGGCGCGCGATTATCTGGAAAGCAGCCTGCGCGTGCAGCGCAATCCGGAAACCTGCGCGGAACTGGCGCGTTTGCTGGCGCAGCTGGGTGATACCGAGCGCAGCAACCAGCTGTTCCAGGAAGGCCTCGGTTTGTTGGATGAGCGCCTGCTGGCGGCGCCGTTGCCGGTACCTGCTCGCGCCTGAAAACACGGGGGAGTTCGCTCCCTCGTTTTCGTTTCGCGACTATTGATTACCTGCAAATCAGCCTCGAAGGCAAAGTCCTACAGCGTGCTTTACCTTTTCCTCTCTACCCTGTCGGGTTTTCCCTACACCTTTACCGAAGTGTCGCCAGCCCACCGCCTTGAAAGGCTGACGCGCTTTCCTCTACCGTAACTGCCTGTCTCTACTGTTACGGAAAAGCCATGTCGTTGGCCTGCTCACGCTCCTTGTTTTTCATGGCTTTCACTGCGGGGGCCGTTGCCCTGGGAGCTTCCTATTACCTTGAATACGCGGTTGGCCTGGTGCCGTGCAGCCTGTGCCTGGTGCAGCGATTGTGCATGACGCTGCTCACAGCCTGTTGCGGACTGGCGGCGGTGCACGGCCCGCAACGCCTCGGTCTGTCGTTCTATTGGGTGGCCGCGCTGGGTGCCAGCCTCGGCGGAACCACTGCGGCCTGGCGACAGGTGTTGTTGCAGAGCGATCCGGTGTTGCAGTTGGCAAACTGTTCACCCGATCCCGCCACCTTGTTCAGCAACCTGCCATGGCTGTGTGCGGCGGTGCGGATGTTTAACGGCAGCGCCGATTGCGCGGAAATTTCCTGGACGCTGTTTGACCTGAGCGTTCCAGAGTGGAGCTTGCTGTTCTTTATGGCCGTCTCCGTGCTGGCGTTTTTTCAACTCGTGCGACAGGTCTGGAACGCTCTGCAACGACCGCTCAGCGGCGAAGCGTCGCACCGGGGGTTGGTCAGGGATTAAACACTTGTATGAACTTTATCTCCTGCGTACCTTGAAGCCATAGGCGCGCGGGCATAATCTGGCCCGCACGTGTCATTGGATTTATGTTGCTCGATGACGCTCTGCCCGTCCGCACTCCAAGCGATAAACCAGAAGAGAGGCGCGGGTGTAGAGCAGCATGACCCACAAGGGAAGAGAGATCGCCATGCTCGAAAGTTGTCAGAATGCTCAGGAACGCTGGGGTGGAGTTCATCTGCTGATCGACCGCTGGTTGCAAGAGCGTGAAGATCTGATCGGTGCCTACGACAAACTGGGTGCACAGCCTGAGTCGCTGTCCGAGAGCCGCAAGCCCTTGCAGGAGTTCTGCGGTGTGCTGGTCGATTACGTATCGGCCGGGCACTTCGAAATCTACGAACAGCTCACTGGCGAAGCCAAGGCGTTCAACGACAAGCGCGGCCTGGAACTCGCCGAGACAATCTATCCGCGCATCGACGTGATCACCGAGAAGCTGCTCGCGTTCAACGATCTGTGTGATGAAGGCAAATGCGTTGCCGAGAAATTCAAAGAGCTGGGTGGTTTGCTGCACGAGCGCTTCGAGCTCGAAGACTGCCTGATTGAAGTGCTGCACACAGCGCACAAGGAAGAGGATCCGGTTCAGGCCTGATCCTTTCTACCGATCAAAAAAAACGGTGCGCCCACAGCGCACCGTTTTTTATTGCCTGCTCAACTGGTCGCGCCGCGCAATTCCACTTCAAACACCAGCGGTGTGAATGGCGCGATCAGGTCACCGGCACCGTCCGCGCCATACGCTTGATCCGATGGAATCACCAGGCGCCATTTCGCGCCCACCGGCATGTTTTGCAAAGCGGTGCGCCAACCGGCGATCACGCTGTCGAGGTTGAACCATTGTGGCTGAGTGTTCTGATCGAACACGGTGCCGTCGGGCAAGCGACCGACATACAACACCTGCACTTTTCCATCCGGCCCGGCTTTGGCGCCAGTGCCTGGCGTCAGCTCGGTCAGGAGGATGCCGTCGGCCAATTCCTTCACGCCCGGTTTGGCTTTTTCTGCCGTGAGAAACCGCTGCTCGTTTTCCATCGCGGCATCACTGGAAGGCTGCGCCGAATGTTCGGCATTTTGTGCTTCGTGATCAGCCAGAATCTGTTCGATACGTGCTTCGCTCAGTGCCAGCGGCTTGCCTTGATAGGCTTGCTGCAAGCCTTCGACCAACGCTTGAATCTGCAACTGCGGGACTTCCTGACGCAGGCGTTCACCCAGGCTTGCACCAAGACTGTAGGCGAGATCGTGAGCGTCATTCGCGGTGGTTTTTTCGTCGGCGTGAGCCACTGAAAAAACCATGCAGAGGGATAAAAAAAGGTAGCGCGACATGGGCACTCTCCGTCCTGAGATGCGGTGGATTATGCCAGCGCAAACGTCTGCAACGGTGAACTGCTTTTGACTTGTCGAAGAACATTTTCACTTCGTTGCAACGCAACCGTTTCGATACTGTCAAGATGACCTAGCGGCGGTAGCAGCAGAGGTCTAGTATGAGCCGCATTCACGTCAGCCAGGAGGTAAACCATGTCGGCCACCAAGAAGCCTGTAAACACTCCGTTGCACTTACTCCAACAACTCTCGGGCAGCCTGCTCGAGCATTTGGAAAACGCTTGCTCGCAAGCCTTGGCTGATGCTGAAAAACTGCTCGCCAAACTGGAAAAGCAACGCGGCAAGGCGCAAGAAAAACTGCACAAATCGCGTACCAAATTGCAAGACGCAGCAGCTGCCGGTAAAGCCAAGGCACAGACCAAAGCCAAAGGCGCAGTGAAAGAACTGGAAGACCTGCTCGATGCGCTCAAGGATCGTCAGTCCGACACCCGCAGCTACATTCTGCAACTCAAGCGCGACGCCCAGGAAAGCCTGAAACTGGCCCAGGGTGTTGGCCGCGTTCAAGAAGCCGTGGGCAAAGTATTGTCGACTCGCTCGGCCAAACCAGCAGCGGCACCAGCGAAGAAAGCTGCTGCAAAACCTGCTGCAGCCAAAGCTCCAGCGAAAACTGCAGCAGCCAAGCCTGCTGCAAAAGCGGCTGCTAAAACCGCTGCCAAGCCTGCTGCAAAAGCACCGGTGAAAGCCGCTGCAAAACCAGCGGCCAAAGCAGCTGCAAAACCTGCAGTGAAGAAATCTGCTGCGGCGAGCGCTGCAAAACCGGCGGCTAAAACCACAGCGGCAAAACCTGCTGCGCGTACTGCCGCTGCCAAGCCGGCTACCCGTGCCGCTGCTGCTAAACCAGCCGCAAAACCAGCTGCTGCCAAAGCTGCTCCAGCGAAAACCGCCGCTGCTAAACCGGCCGCCAAACCTGCTGCCAAAGCTGCGGCAAAACCTGCTGCGGCAAAACCAGCTGCCAAGACTGCCGCTAAACCAGCAGCAGCCAAGCCTGCGGCAAAAGCACCAGCCAAAGCTGCTGCCAAACCGGCTGCAAAACCAGCCGTGAAAGCCGCCGCCAAACCGGCAGCCAAGCCAGCCGCTAAACCGGCCGCTGCTGCCAAACCAACGACTGTTGCCGCCAAGCCTGCTGCTGCAAAACCAGCCGCCAAGCCAGCTGCAAAACCTGCCGTTAAAAAGCCAGCCGCTGCCAAGCCAGCCGCTGCCAAGCCAGCTGCCGCCAAACCGGCTACCGCGCCTGCCGCCAAACCTGCCGCACCGGCTGTGTCGGCTGCGCCAGCGGCACCTGCTCCAGCCGCTACCACCTCGACCCCTTCGACTGCGTCATCGCCAGCCGCTGTGTCGAGCACCAGCAACAACCCAACCAGCGCTTCCTAAGTGCCGGTAGCCGCGACGCGCAGCACTTGCAGCGCGTCGCGGTTCGGGCTGGCTGCCATGCCGGCCAAGCCTTCCAGCCAGGTCATCGAACCTGCCTCGTTTCGCGTCCACTCCTGCGCCACACCCTCAAGCCGTGACAGCAACACTCGCTCAGCTTCCAGCTCAAGTGACTTGATCTGCTCGCGCATGCCTTTCAACACCGCATCATCCACCGCACGGGTTTTCCATTGCATGCGCAGTGCCCGCAGCGGCTGCACTACCTCGATATCCCACGGCTCGGTCAGCGCCTGAAGCTGGCGAACGCGTTGTTCATCGCAAGTCACCCCGCGTTGTTCCAGCCACAAACCACACAGCAGCAGGCACACATTCGCGCCCGCCGTTTGCAGTTGCAGGCAGGCGTCTTCCACGCCCGGACGGGCGTAGGTGGCAAGGGAAAAGCTCCACAGGTCAGAGGACATCGTGCTACTCGCGCCAGTTGTGAGCGAAGCTGGTAGACTCCGCCGCCATTATGATCCGACTTCAGAACCTGACTTTACAGCGTGGCCCGCAACGTCTGCTAGAAGACGCCGAGCTGACCCTGCACGCCGGCCACAAAGCCGGCCTCATCGGTGCCAACGGCGCCGGCAAATCGAGCCTGTTCGCTTTGATTCGGGGCGAACTGCACCCGGACTCGGGTGACTGCTTCCTGCCGGCTGACTGGCGCATCGCCCACATGCGCCAGGAAATCGAGACGCTCGAGCGCCTTGCCGTCGACTATGTGCTCGATGGCGACCTGCGTCTACGCGAGGTGCAACGTGACCTCGCTGCCGCCGAAGCGGCGCATGACGGTGCCGCTCAGGCCCGCCTGCACTCGGAACTCGACAGCGCCGACGGTTACACCGCCGATGCGCGAGCGCGCAAGTTGCTCGCCGGTCTGGGTTTCACCAACGAGCAGATGGATCGTCAGGTCGGGGATTTCTCCGGTGGCTGGCGGATGCGCCTGAACCTGGCGCAAGCCTTGATGTGTCCTTCGGACTTATTGCTGCTCGACGAACCGACCAACCACTTGGATCTCGACGCAATCATCTGGCTCGAAGAGTGGCTGAAAAGCTACCCGGGCACCTTGCTGCTGATTTCCCACGACCGCGATTTCCTCGACGAAGTCGTCGATCACGTCGCGCATGTCGATCAGCGCAAGATCACCCTCTACCGTGGTGGCTACACCGCGTTCGAGCGCGCGCGTGCCGAGCGTCTGGCCCAGCAGCAGCAGGCCTACGAGAAGCAGCAGGCGCAACGTGCGCACATGGAAAGCTACATCGCCCGCTTCAAGGCGCAAGCCACCAAGGCCCGTCAGGCACAGAGCCGGATCAAGGCCCTGGAGCGGATGGAAGAGTTGTCGGCAGCTCACGTCGATTCGCCGTTCGACTTTGTCTTCCGCGAGTCGACGAAAATCTCCAGCCCGCTGATCGACCTGTCCGATGCGCGCCTGGGTTACGGCGACAAAACCATCCTCGAGAAGGTCAAGCTGCAACTGACCCCGGGTGCACGGATCGGCCTGCTCGGGCCGAACGGCGCGGGTAAATCGACGCTGATCAAGAACCTCGCCGGCAAGCTCTCACCGCTCGGTGGACGCCTGACCCGTGGCGAGAACGCCGTGGTCGGCTACTTCGCTCAGCATCAGCTCGACTCGCTGGATTCCAAGGCCAGCCCGTTGCTGCACATGCAGCGTCTGGCACCGAGCGAACGCGAGCAGACCCTGCGCGACTTCCTCGGCGGTTTCGACTTCCGTGGCGCGCGCATCGATGAGCCGGTGCTGAATTTCTCCGGTGGCGAAAAGGCGCGTCTGGCCTTGGCGTTGATCGCCTGGGAACGTCCGAACCTGTTGCTGCTCGACGAACCGACCAACCACCTCGACCTGGAAATGCGCCTGGCGCTGACCATGGCGCTGCAGGAATTCAGCGGCGCGGTATTGGTGGTGTCTCACGATCGGCACTTGCTCAAAAGCACCACCGACAACTTCTACCTGGTCGCGGACGGCAAGGTCGAAGAGTTCGATGGCGACCTCGAAGACTATGCGCGCTGGCTGGTGGAATACCGCCAGCGCAACGCGCCGGTCAGCAACACTCCGGCCAACCCGGACAAGACTGACAAGAAGGCTCAGCGTCAGGCTGCAGCTGCCTTGCGTCAGCAACTGGCGCCGCACAAGCGCGAAGCCGACAAGCTTGAAGCTGAACTGGGCAAGCTTCACGAGAAGCTCGCCAAGGTCGACGCCAGCCTCGGCGACAGCGACATCTACGAGCCGGCGCGCAAGAACGAGTTGCGTGATCTGTTGGCCGAGCAAGCCAAGCTGAAGGTTCGCGAAGCCGAGCTGGAAGAAGCGTGGATGGAAGCCCTCGAGACGCTGGAAAGCATGCAGGCGGAGCTGGAGGCGCTGTCCTGATGGAAGCGTTCAAGCTGCCGCTGCCGGCGATGTGGGTCGAGCCAATCTGGCTGGGCGTGCAGATTCTGCTGATCCTGCTGGCCGGTTATCTCGCCCAACGCTTCGTTGCCAAGTGCCTGACCCGCTTGGGTGAGCGTTATCCGTTCCCGCCGCAGTTGCTGATGCCGCTGCGTGGCGTGCTGCGCTGGCTGATCATGGGCAGCGCGGTGATCTTTGTTTTGGAACGCCTCGGTGTTTCGGCCACGGTGTTGTGGACGGCGCTGTCGGGTTTCGTCGCGGTGGCGGCAGTGGCGTTCTTCGCGATGTGGAGTGTGCTGTCGAACCTGCTGTGCGCGATTCTGATCTTTACGGTCGGGCCGTTTCGGCTGGGCGATATCGTTGAACTGGTCGACACCACGGACAAGCCTGGCGTGAAGGGGCGGGTGGTGGCGATCAATCTGCTTTACACGACGTTGATCGAAGCGGAAGAGTTGGGGACGGGGAGCGCGATGGTGCAGGTGCCGAACAGTTTGTTCTTCCAGCGTTCGGTGCGGCGTTGGCGTGGGACGGATGTGTTTCCGTCTAGCGGGTTTGAGAAGTAGCTTTTCCAAGCAAGATCAAAAGATCGCCGCCTGCGGCAGCTCCTACAGGGATCGCATTCTCATGTAGGAGCTGCCGCAGGCGGCGATCTTTTGCTTTTAGCTCCGATCCGCATTAGCTTGAGCGTCTGTCACGATTCAGATGCGAGGTGTGCGATGGAGCTTCAAACATGGCTGGCGTTTTTTGCCGCCTGCTGGGTGATCAGTCTGTCCCCGGGTGCTGGCGCCATTGCGTCGATGTCCAGCGGTCTGCAATACGGTTTCTGGCGCGGTTACTGGAATGCCCTCGGCCTGCAGATTGGCCTGGCGGTGCAGATTGCGATTGTCGGCGCCGGCGTTGGCGCGATCCTGACCGCTTCGGCGACTGCCTTCCACGCGATCAAATGGTTCGGTGTCGCTTACCTCGTGTATCTGGCCATCAAGCAATGGCGCGCGCAGCCCATGGACATGAGCGATGACGCGGCGGTGCGGCCGATCGGCAAGCCGCTGGCATTGGTGTTCCGTGGTTTTCTGGTCAACATCAGCAACCCCAAGGCGCTGGTGTTCATGCTGGCGGTGCTGCCGCAGTTCATCAATCCGCATGCGCCGCTGCTGATTCAGTACGTGGTGATCGGCGCGACCATGATCTGCGTCGACCTGATTGTGATGGCCGGTTATACCGGTCTGGCCTCGAAGGTGCTGCGTCTGTTGCGCACACCGCAGCAGCAGAAGCGCATGAACCGCGCGTTTGCCGGGCTGTTCATTGGCGCGGCGGCGTTTATGGCGACGCTGCGCAAAGCAGCCGCCTAAACCTCACAGACACACAACTGTGGTGAGGGGATTTATCCCCGATGGGCTGCGCAGCGGCCCCTTCTTTTAAGATCAAGAGGGGGCCCGCTTCGCGAGCCATCGGGGATAAATCCCCTCACCACAAAGTCCACAGCACAAGAGTCCCCAGCACAAAGTTCACATCAGATTTGTGCAGGCCTGCAATCAGCGCAGGATCACCGGCGCAGTATCGCGCGGCAGGTTGTTGCGCTGCGGTGCTTCGCGCGGCTGCTCGTAACCGCCACCACCGAGCTGCATGCTCAGTTGACCGGCTACGTCTTCACCCAAGGCCTTGGACACGTCACGTACCACCCGTGGGCGGTTCAGTGAGATCTTGATGTCGCGATGGTTCACCAGTTTGGTGTCCTGCGCTTCGCCCATCGCCGTGAAGGCCGAGGTGATCTCGAAGGTCTTGGTGTTGATCAGGCTGAAGTCCGCCACCAGCGTCAGGCCCAGCACCGCCGAATAGCTGTCGGTGTTCGCCAGCTCGTTGATGTCCTGGGTGAAGTCGATGTCCGACACCGTCCCGAACAGCACATAGTCGGCACCTTTGAAGTTGCCGGCCTTGATCCGCTTGATCACATCGTAGATGTCACCCTTGGACGAAGCGGTGTACGGCGTGCCCTGGATCAGCTGGAACATGCCGGTGCGGAGAATTTCACCCTTGATGTCGCCGGTGAATTTACGCAGCTCGGCCTGCTCGATGTAGCTGGTGTTCGCTTCGTACTCGTTGTAGTTCGACGAGCCGCTGGAGCTGTAGTAACCCTCGCGGTAATTGTTCTGCGACGAAACGATGTGGATGTATTGCTCCACACGTTCCTGGTACGCCAGATCCGTTACCGCGACTTTCGGGGCCGCTTGCACGCTGAACGCGCAAGCCAGGGCCATCATGCCAATCCATGCGCGCATCAATTAACGCTCCGTGGTTTTGCGGATCTCTTTTTCGTCCATCCACTCGGCCAGACCGCTTTCAACGTCGATCAGTTGCAGGCTGAATTTGTAGAAGACGTCCTTGTAGTCGCTGCTGCGCTTGACGATCGAGCTGATCGAACCTTCCAGACGGTATTTGGCAGCAATCATGTTGCCAGTCTTGGCCACGGTGCTTTTCTTGTACAGACCGCTCTGGTTTTGCAGCTTGAGCTGGTCGACCTGGCTCTGCATGGCGGTGTTGTCGCTGGCGAAACGGGCGACGCCGGTCTTCATCAGCTGAGTCTTGATGCTGGTGGTGATCTCACGCGTGTCGATGTATTCGCTGGTCTTGTTCTTCACATCGTAGACCTGAACCACCGGGCGACCTTGCAGGATGCCGGACTGAGCCATCGAACGGGTCATCGACTCGGCAATCATCTGCAGGTCGGTCGAACCGAATTCGTTGGTCACGGTTTCAACGGCTTTGGTATCGCCGTAGCTGATGTTCTTGCTGCCCAGGGTCGGCGAAGTGTTGACGCAGCCGGAGGCCAGCAGGGCAATAACGGCGATGCAGGAAAAGCGTGCAAACATGGGAATGCTCTCTAAATCAGAAATAGGGTGGCGGGCTTACGGCGTCTTGAGTTCCAGACGGAAGTCCACGGCTTTCGGCGTCGGGGCGATGCCCTGGATGAAGCTGGTCTGGGCGCCGTACATCATCTGGCTTTTCCAGACTTCCTCGTCGGCAATCGGGAAGCCTTCCGGGCCGAGCCAGGCGAAGCGGTAGTAGAACGTCTTGTTGCTGTTGAGGGTGTTGCTCAACTGCACGTTGACGGTCATGAAACCGTTTTCGCGGGCGACGCGCATGGCGCCGACGACGATGTGTTTCTGCGGACCCATGGCCACGACTTTGCTCGCGGCGCTGCCCGGCTCAGGTGGTGGCGGGGTGGCGCAGCCGCTCGCCAGCAAGGCGAGGGCGGCGACGGCGATGAGTTTGAAGCGCATGCAAAGACTCCGTTCTTAAGGTTGTTTGAGGCTGGCGACGTTGGTCGCACTGGCACTCGGGATCACGTGGGCGGCCAGACCGCCAGCGAACACCTGGTTACCGACGGCGCGCAGGCTGATGACCTGATAACGCTGGTCGACGGTGACCTTGACCACCGAGCCGCCAACAGCGCTCGGCAGGGTAACCTGATGCTCGCCTTTTTTCAGGCGCAGACGCACCACTTGGGTGTAGTCCGGCAGGGTACGCCACGTACGGGTATCGGCACCTTCGAGCACAGCTGAAGAGATACCGACAGCCAGACCGGCCAGCGGGTTGGTTTCGTTGATCTTCTTCTGCGCCACGCCTTTGGTGATTGCGCGCACGGTGGTGCGCACGATGATCCCCGGCATGTCGTCGCGCAGGGCACGACGCGACATCGCCGTGGTGCTGTTGAGGGCCGTCAGGTCAACCTGCTGACCGTCGACACCGATCTGCGCGAAGGTGGCGGTGGAGGTGTCCGGTTTGATCACCGGGAACGACAGCGGCGTGATCACCACGCTGTTGGAAATCGGCAGCGGCAACGGAATGCGGATCGAGTCACGTGCCGGCGCCAGGCCGCTTTGCACCACGATCAGGATGTCGCTGTCGTCGGATTTGACCGGCTTGTCGAGGTTGATCAGCGCCTGCTCCAGCAGCGGCGTGTTCGGACGCAGTTCGGCGGCCTTGCGGTAGCCCGGTGCAGCCAGGCCTTTCTCGCCCAGGGCTTCATAGACGAAACCGGAGAGGTAATGGCTGAACGCACTCTGGTAGCTGTTCTTCAGGCCGACGACTTCCGGTGCATCGAGGCTGGCGACCGGATAACCCTGCAGGTCTTTGTACTGGGTCTTGACGCCTTCTTTCTCGGCCTCTTCTTCGCTCTTGAGGTATTCCTTGTCGCGCAGGTCGGCGATCACCGCTTCACGCTCGTGAGTCCGCTTGATCGCGGTGCGTGCGCCGTCAAAGTCATTCACCGCCAGCAGGTTCAGGGCCATCTGCGTGGTCAGCATGACTTTTTCATAGTCGTAGCCTTCGTAACGACGCACCTTGTCGTTGACGATGAAGCTGCCGAACTGAGCCAGGTACTTACCAGTGTCGAGCTTGACCGAGTCTTCCCACTGACCGACCACCTGATCGGCGCTGGTCCAGGCGCTCTGGCTGCCGGACAGGTCACCCTTGGCGCGCAGCAACTCACCTTTCTCGAAGTAATAGAGCAGGTCTTTGTCCGGGCCGCTGTTGTTCTTTTCCAGCAGGGTCAGCGCAGCCTCGACGTTGCCGGTCGCCAGTTGCTGATTGGTCTGGGCCAGTTCGGAGTCGTAATTGCGGAAAGCGGAACAGCCGGACAGCAAAGTGACCGCGCTGAGCGCGATCAAGGAGGGAGCGCGGAATGCCATGGGGGTACTTCTTCCCTGGAGTAAATACAGCCGCGGATGCTGGTCGGGCTGGTGTGACCCATCGACAGTGGCGCTGGCCTCCTGCCAATTCCTCATATCCTGAGGAGCTTTAATGCCGGTTCGCGTTAGCGAGGGCGCGGCATTATAAGCGGCGAATGGTGGCTATGTAATAGCTTTTTAATTGCACTGGTTTGTTAGGTGCCATTACTTATTTCAGGTTCGATACCACGCTGCTTACCGGTGCTCCACTGGACTGAAATGCACTGCCATTGGCAAATATTCGATCGCCCAGGGCGCGCAGACCAACGACTTGGCGGTTCTGGTCGATGCGGATTTTCAACGGAGCAGTCCCCGGGGTATTGGGGAGGCTGATCAAGTGGTCGCCCTTCTTCAGGCGCAGGCGCACGACTTGGGTGAGGTTGGGCAAGGTGCGCCAGGTGCGTGTGTCGGCCTGCTCGAAACCGTCCCAGTGGGTGACATACGAAGCTTTGCTCGGATCGCGTCGATTGTCCGTGGCCTGAACGTCCGCCGCCAGAAAGGCCCGGTAGGTGGTGCGCTGGATAATGCCTGGCATGTCGTCACGCAGGGTGCGCAAGGACATGTCGGTAATGCTGTTGACCGCGATCAGCTTGTTCTGCCGACCGTCGACGCTCACTTGATTGAAGGCGGGGGTCGACGTGTCGGGCACCATCACCGGGAACGAGACATTGGCGACGATGACCTGACCGTCCTCAAGCTTCACCGGATACGGTACGCGCACCGAGCTGCGGGCTGGCGCCAGACCGCTTTGGACGATGATCAGCACGTCACTTTCGTCGGCCTTCAGCCCAGGACTGTCGAGGTCGCGCAGGGCCTGCTGGAAAAACGCCATGTCCGGACGCAGCTCGATCGCCTGACGATAGCCGGGTGCCGCCAGATCTTTTTCACCGAGTGCCTCGTAGGTGAAGCCCGCGAGGTAGTGACTGAACGCGCTCTGATAACCGTTCTTCAAGGCAATCACGGCGGCCGATTCCAGCATGACTACCGGGTAGCCTTGCAGATCCTTGTAGTGAACGCGAGCGCCGTTGGCCTTGGCCGCGTCTTCGACCCGCTCGTATTCCAGTTCCCGCTGCCGGGCGATCAGTGCTTCACGCTCGTGGGTTTTCTTGATGTCGGCACGGGCGCCGTCGAAGTCATTCAGGGCCAGTTGATTCAGGGCCATTTGCGTGGTCAGCATGACCTTTTCGTAATCGTAGCCATCGTAGCGCCGCAGCTTGTCATTGATGATGCTGCCCCACTGATTGCCCATGGCGGCGAGCAACTTGTCGCCGGTGGTTTCTATGGTGTCCTGGCGCTGTATGACCATCTGCTCGGCGCTGCGCCAGGCGACCTGGCTCTGTGGGAACTCACCGCCAGCGCTCAATACCGCGCCCTTCTCGAAGTAATAGAGCAGATCCTTCTCTTCGCCCGGGTTGTGCGCCTCGATCAAGGCGAGCGAGCCATCGATGTTGCCGGCCTTGAGCTGTTGCGTAGTCTGTTGCAGTTCCAGGTCGTAATCGCGATACGCGGCGCAGCCGCTGACTTGCAAAATGGCGACGATCAGCAGCGATGGCAGCAGGCAATGGCGCATGAGCGGGTTCTTCCTTGAACGGACAGTACGAAGAGGTGACGCATTATAGGGGTGGATGATGGCTAACTGCTTTGATGATTTTTCAGGGGCCGATGAGCATCGTGGTGTTCACCTTGGCAACGACAAAGCTTGAGGGATTCGTCGTCGGAGTGAACAATATGTAACTCCGTATTTCCCCTTGAGAACCTTTCATGACTGCCTCGTCCCGCTTTCTGGCCTGGCTGGTGTTTCCGCTGTGCGCCCTGAGCAGTTTCAATCTGCTGGCCGATACCGTGGAAGGCGCGCCGCAAGCGCTGCACCTGCTTGATTACATCAGCGCCGATTACCCGCCGACGGTCGAGGCGGGAAAAATTCTCGACGACGCCGAATACCGCGAGCAGCTGGAATTCACTCAGGCGTTGCAGAGCCTGATCAGCGCGCTGCCGGCCAAGCCGGAAAAAATCGCGCTGGAGCAGGGCGTCGAGGCGCTGCACAGCGCGATCACGGCGAAGCAGGACGGTGCGGACGTCGCCCGCCAGGCGCGGCAACTTGGGGCGAAACTGGCCGTGGCCTATGAAGTCAGCCAGGCACCGATCATCACCCCGGACCCGACACGTGGCGCGCCGCTGTATGCGCAAAACTGCTCGGTGTGTCACGGCGACAGCGGCGCCGGTGACGGCCCGGCGGCGCTCGGCATGACGCCCGCGCCGGCCAACCTGCGTGACGCTGCGCGGATGGATCACCTGAGCCTGTATGCGATCTACAGCACCCTCGGTCAAGGCGTCGAAGGCACCGACATGCCGGCGTTCGCCGATCAGCTCGACGATCGCCAGCGCTGGGATCTGGCGACGTACATCGCCGGGTTCAGTGCCGATGCAACGGCCGCCAACTCCGAGAAAACCTACAACATTGCCGATCTGGCGCGTCAGACCCCGGCCGAAGTGCAAGGCGCCGAGGGCGCGCCAGCGGCGGCGACGTTCCGTGCCCAGCGTGCCCAGCCACCCCAGGTCAAGCGCGGCCCGGCGCAGTTGCTCGACTACACCGCGGCGACGCTGGACAAGAGTCTGGCGGCGTACCGTGCCGGTGAGCACGATCAGGCCTATGACCTGTCGGTAGCGGCGTATCTGGAAGGCTTCGAGCTGGTCGAAAGTTCGCTGGATAACGTCGACGCCAACGTGCGCAAAGACACCGAAAAATCGCTGATGGCTTACCGTCAGTCGTTGCAGGACGGTTTGCCGGTCGAGCAGGCCGAGCAGCGTCTGGACGCGGCCAAGGCCAAGCTGAAGGAGTCCGCCGGGCTGCTTGGCAGCGATGGCTTGAGCTGGTCGCTGAGCTATATCTCCGGTTTGCTGATTCTGCTGCGCGAAGGTCTGGAAGCGATTCTGGTATTGGCGGCGATTCTGGCGTTCCTGCGCAACACCGGCCAGCAATCGGCGGTGCGCAGCGTCAACGTCGGTTGGGGCCTGGCGTTGCTGGCGGGGCTGGGCACTTGGGCGCTGGCGGCGTATGTGATCGACGTCAGTGGTTCGCAACGGGAGTTGCTCGAGGGCGCGACGGCGTTGTTCGCCAGCGTCATGGTGTTGTGGCTGGGCGTGTGGATGCACGACCGTCGTCACGCAGCGGCCTGGCAGGATTACATCAAGAGCAGTCTGGTCGGCGGGGGCGGGCGCTTCGGTTTTGCGATCCTCGCGTTCTTCTCGGTGTATCGCGAGTTGTTCGAAGTGATCCTGTTCTACGAAACCCTGTGGTTGCAGGCAGGGCCAGCCGGGCATGACGCGGTGCTGGCAGGCGGGGCGACGGCGCTGGTGCTGCTGGTCGGTCTGGCGTGGGTGATTCTGCGCGGTTCGGCGAAATTGCCGCTGACGTTGTTCTTCAGCATCAACGCCGCGCTGCTCTGTGCGTTGTCGGTGGTGTTTGCCGGGCATGGTGTGAAGGCATTGCAGGAAGCCGGGATCTTCGGCACGCGGCCGGTGGCGTTCTTTGAGTTTGACTGGCTGGGGATTCATGCCGATGCGTATTCGCTGACGGCGCAGGCGGTGGCGATTCTGGCGATTGTGGTGTTGTATGGGCGTAGTTGGGTGGCTGAGAAGAAGCGGGTCGTCGCCTAAAAAGCATTCGCTGGTGCTCATAATCGCGGGCAAGCCACGCTCCCACAGGTTTAGCGTTAACCTTGTGGGAGCGGGCTTGCCCGCGATGCTTTTTGGAATGAGGAAACGATGATGCGTGTATGGATCGATGCCGACGCTTGCCCACGGGCGGCGAAGGATCTGGTGGTGAAGTTCGCCCTCAAGCGCCAGTACGAAGTGGTGCTGGTGGCCGGGCAGCCACAGATCAAGCCGGGGCTGGCCATCGTCAAATTGATCGTGGTACCGAGCGGGCCGGATGCGGCGGACGATTATCTGGTCGAGCACGCGGTGCCGGGGGAGCTGGTGATTTGCAGCGATATCCCGCTGGCCGATCGCCTGGTGAAGAAGGGCGTGGCGGCGCTCGACCCGCGCGGCAAGGAATTCGATGCGCAGAACATGGGCGAGCGGCTGGCGGTGCGCAACCTGTTCACCGACTTGCGTGAACAGGGCCAGATGAGCGGCGGCCCGGCGCCATTCGGCGATCGCGAGAAGCAGGCGTTTGCCAATGCGCTGGACCGGATTCTCACGCGCCTGACCCGCAAACCCTGAAAAGATCGCAGCCTGCGGCAGCTCCTACAAGGTCGGCGGGCGCGACATCAAACCTGTAGGAGCTGCCGAAGGCTGCGATCTCTTGATCTCAGGCGTCGTTTTCGTGGGTCAGTTCGAGCACGCGGTCGACCAGTTTGTTGATCCCCGAAGCAGCCTCGCTGATGTTCTGCGCCAGCATGTAAGCCGGGGTCGTCACCAGTTTGCGCGCCTTGTCTTCGATGATCTCGGTCACCGCGCAATCTTCGTGGGTGGCGCCCATCTTGTTCATCGCCGTCGCGGTGTCGGCGTCATTGCCGATGGTGCAGGTCACGCCCGGGCCGTAGATCTTCGCGGCCAGAGCCGGCGAAATGCACATCAAACCCACTGGTTTGCCCGCTTCGGCAAACGCCTCGGCCAAGGCCAGCACTTCAGGCTGCACGCTGCAGCCAGCGCCTTCCACAGCGAAGTTCGACAGATTCTTCGCCGCTCCAAAACCGCCGGGCACGATCAGCGCATCGAAGTCATCGACGTCGGCTTCGCGGATGTCCTTGATGTTGCCACGGGCAATCCGTGCCGACTCGACCAGCACGTTGCGGGTCTCGGGCATTTCTTCGCCGGTCAGGTGGTTGATCACATGCAACTGCGCGATGTTCGGGGCGAAGCACTGTACCTGCGCACCGCGTTGATCAAGGCGCAGCAGGGTGATGACGCTTTCATGGATCTCGGCGCCGTCGTACACGCCACTGCCGGACAGGATCACTGCGACTTTTTTGCTCATGGGTTTCTCTCCAGATTCATGGCGCTAAATGTCCACTAAATTGTCGCGCGTTGCCATAGGGTACACGGGCGGCTACACCTAGGATCTGTTCATACGATTGCGAGCAGGGCGCGTCATGGACTTCATTCTGTATGCGGTGCCGTTTTTCCTCGTGTTGATTGCGCTCGAACTGGTCGCCGACCGCTGGCGCGGGGTGAGCAACTATCGCCTCGCCGATGCGGTGAACAGCATCAGCACCGGCGTTTTGTCGACCACCACCGGGTTGTTGACCAAGGGCGTCGGCCTGCTGACGTATGCCTTTGCCCTCGATCATCTGGCCTTGCTCAGACTGCCGGCGGACCGCGTCTGGGTCTGGGTGTTTGCGTTCGTCCTCTACGACTTCTGCTACTACTGGCTGCACCGCATGGGCCATGAACGCAATATCCTCTGGGCCGCGCACTCGGTGCATCACCAGAGCGAGGAGTACAACCTTTCCACCGCGTTGCGCCAGACCAGCACCGGGTTTCTGCTCGGCTGGATTTTCTATCTTCCGATGGCCGTGCTCGGCGTGCCGTTGCTGGTTTTTGTCAGCGTCGCGGCACTGAACCTGCTTTATCAATTCTGGGTACACACCCGACACATTCCCAAGCTCGGCTGGTTCGAGTGGTTCTTCGTTACGCCGTCCAATCATCGGGCTCACCATGCACAGAACGCTCTCTACATGGATCGCAACTACGGCGGGGTGTTCATTTTTTGGGATCGTCTGTTCGGCACGTTTCAGGAAGAGGACGACAACGAACCGGTGATTTTCGGCGTGACCACGCCGCTGGCGAGCTGGAATCCGCTGTGGGCCAACCTGCAGTTTTATGCGCAGTTGTGGGAAGACGCGCGGCGGGCCGAGCGCAAGTGGGACAAGCTGCGGATCTGGTTCATGCGCACCGGTTGGCGCCCGGCGGACGTCGCGGCGAAGTATCCGATGAGCAAGCCGGATCTGGCCCGCTTCCGTAAATTCGAAGTGCCGCTTGAGCGTCGTCAGCAGTTTTACGTGGCGCTGCAGTTTTGCGTTTACATCGCGCTGGGCAGTTATCTGATGAATCTGGAGCGCAGTCTGCCGACCGCCGCGCTGTTGCTCGGCTGGGGCGCAGTGGCGTTCGGGGTGTTTACGTTGGGCGTGAGCCTGGAGAATCGCCCGTGGGCGCTGAAGGTCGAGCTGTTGCGGCTGGGGTTGAATGTGCCGCTGGTGTGGCTGGCGCCGCTGGTTGGTTTGTGGCCGGCCAGCCCGATGATCTGGGCTGGCTTGCTCGGGTACAGCCTGCTCAGCGGCATCGGGCTGTACAGCTGCCGTCAGCGCGTTACTCGACTGGCGGTTTAGGTTCGGCGGACTTGGCTGGTTCGGCGAGCTGGAGTTGTTCAGCTTTGGCGGCTTGCTCGTCCTCGTAGATCTTCTTCGCCAGGCGCGCATTCTTGAAGCGGCGACGCAGCCACAGGCCAACACCGAGTACCAGCAGCGCACCCAGCACCCACAGCTCGTACTTCTTGATGCTGCCGAGCATGCCTTCCAGCACCGCGCCGAAGTGGTAAGCCGCAGCCGCCAGCGCCGTGGCCCAGATCGCCGCGCCAATGCCGTTCAGCAGCAGGTAACGTCCCGGCGGATAGCCCGACAGGCCGATCGCCACCGGCATCACCGTGCGCAAGCCATAAACGAAGCGGAAGCTCAGCACCCAGATGTCCGGATGTTTGCGAATGTGCTCCAGCGCGCGGTCGCCCATCATCTGCCAGCGCGGTTTGCGCGCGAGTAATTTGCGCCCGTGCTTGCGGCCGAGGAAGTACCACAGCTGATCGCCGGCATAGCTGCCGAAGAACGCCACGACCACCACCACGTTGATGTCCATGTATCCACGAAACGCGAGGAAGCCCGCGAGCACCAGAATGGTTTCGCCTTCGAAGAACGTGCCGAGGAACAAGGCAAAGTAGCCAAAGTCATGCAGAAATTGTTGGAGCATTGTCTGGGTGCTGGCGAAATGAACGCGCAGCCTAACCCTTCGGACACATTCATGAAAGTGTCGAAATGTGTCTCGACGTGAACAATTCCTACACTGAGAATGGAATGCGGCTACGTGACACAGGTCTCACACAACTGTCATCTGTTGGTCATAATGGCCGTCTATAACTGTCACGCTCGCCCGTTTGCGCGGGCTCAGGAGTCCGCCGTGAGCTTTACCCCCGCCAACCGTCTGTTCCCTGCCACGCGCCTGCGCCGCAATCGCCGCGACGATTTTTCGCGTCGGCTGGTGCGGGAAAATGTGCTGACGGTGGATGATCTGATCTTGCCGGTATTCGTGCTCGACGGTGAGAACCGCCGCGAAGCCGTGGCCTCGATGCCCGGTGTAGAACGCCTGACCATCGACCTGCTGCTCGAAGAAGCCGCCAAGTGGGTCGACCTGGGGATTCCAGCGCTGGCGCTGTTCCCGGTCACACCTCCTGAATTGAAATCCCTCGACGCCGCTGAAGCGTGGAACCCTGAAGGCATCGCCCAGCGCGCCACTCGCGCCTTGCGTGAGCGCTTCCCGGAACTCGGCGTGATCACCGACGTTGCGCTTGATCCGTTCACCACTCACGGTCAGGACGGCATTCTCGACGAAGAAGGCTACGTCCAGAACGACATCACCGTCGACGCACTGGTGCGCCAGGCACTGTCCCACGCCGAAGCCGGCGCACAGGTGGTGGCGCCGTCGGACATGATGGACGGTCGCATTCAGGCGATCCGCGAAGCGCTGGAAATCGCCGGCCACGTCAATGTGCGGATCATGGCCTACTCGGCTAAATACGCCAGCGCCTATTACGGCCCGTTCCGCGATGCCGTGGGTTCAGCTTCGAATCTCGGCAAGGCCAACAAAGCCTCTTATCAGATGGACCCGGCCAACAGCCACGAAGCGCTGCACGAAGTCGGTGCGGACTTGTCTGAAGGCGCGGACATGGTCATGGTCAAACCGGGCATGCCGTATCTGGACATTCTTTTCCGGGTAAAAGATGCCTTCAAAGTGCCGACCTTCGTCTATCAGGTTAGTGGCGAATACGCCATGCACATGGCGGCGATCCAGAATGGCTGGTTGAGCGAGGCGGTGATTCTCGAATCACTGACCGCCTTTAAACGTGCCGGCGCTGATGGCATCCTGACTTACTTTGCTGTCCGTGCCGCTCAATTGTTACGAGAGCAGAAATAGCCCTCCCAGGAACATTCAATGAATACCGAAGGACTCACTGAAGTTGCAGTAAAAGAAGCTCAGCCGGTGGTGGAGCAGATCACCGAGACCCCGCCGGAACTGGAGCCAGCGCCACCCGCGCCGGCGGCCGAACCTGCGGCGGTGCCGGCGATTGCCATTCCCGGTCTGGATGACAGCAGCCTGTACATCCACCGCGAGCTCTCGCAATTGCAGTTCAACATCCGCGTGCTGGAACAGGCGCTGGACGAGTCCTATCCGTTGCTGGAACGTTTGAAGTTCCTGCTGATCTTCTCCAGCAACCTCGATGAATTCTTTGAAATCCGCGTCGCCGGCCTGAAGAAGCAAATCACCTTCGCCCGTGAACAGGCCGGTGCCGACGGTCTGCAACCGCATCAAGCACTGGCGCGGATCAGCGAGCTGGTGCACGGCCATGTTGATCGTCAGTACGCGATCCTCAACGACATCCTGTTACCGGAGCTGGAAAAGCATCAGGTGCGCTTCATCCGTCGCCGCAACTGGACGGTCAAGCTCAAGACCTGGGTGCGCCGCTACTTCCGCGACGAGATCGCGCCGATCATCACCCCGATCGGCCTCGACCCGACGCACCCGTTCCCGTTGCTGGTGAACAAGAGCCTGAACTTCATCGTCGAGCTGGAAGGCATCGACGCCTTTGGTCGCGACTCCGGTCTGGCGATCATCCCGGCACCGCGTTTGCTGCCGCGGATCATCAAGGTGCCGGAAGAAGTCGGCGGCCCGGGCGACAACTATGTGTTCCTGTCGTCGATGATCCACGCCCACGCCGATGACCTGTTCCAGGGCATGAAGGTGAAGGGCTGCTATCAGTTCCGTCTGACCCGAAACGCCGACCTGGCGCTCGACTCCGAAGATGTCGAAGACCTGGCCCGCGCGCTGCGTGGCGAGTTGTTCTCGCGTCGTTACGGCGATGCGGTGCGTCTGGAAGTCGCTGACACCTGCCCGAAACATCTCTCGGACTACCTGCTCAAGCAGTTCAACCTGAGCGAGAGCGAGCTGTATCAGGTCAACGGCCCGGTCAACCTGACGCGGTTGTTCAGCATCACCGGTCTGGACAGTCATCCGGAGCTGCAATACACGCCGTTTACCCCGCAGATCCCGAAACTGCTGCAGAACAGCGAAAACATTTTCAGCGTGGTCAGCAAGCAGGACATCTTGCTGCTGCACCCGTTCGAGTCGTTCACCCCGGTGGTCGACCTGCTGCGTCAGGCGGCGAAAGACCCGCACGTTCTCGCTGTGCGCCAGACTCTGTACCGTTCCGGCGCCAACTCCGAGATCGTCGATGCGCTGGTCGATGCCGCGCGTAACGGCAAGGAAGTGACGGCGGTCATCGAGCTGCGTGCGCGCTTCGACGAAGAGTCCAACCTGCAACTGGCCAGCCGTCTGCAAGCGGCCGGTGCGGTGGTGATCTACGGCGTGGTCGGTTTCAAGACCCACGCCAAGATGATGCTGATCCTGCGCCGTGAGGCCGGCGAAATTGTGCGTTACGCGCACCTCGGCACCGGTAACTACCACGCCGGCAACGCCAAGCTTTACACCGACTACAGCCTGCTGACCTCCGACGACGCCTTGTGCGAAGACGTCGGCAAACTGTTCAGCCAGTTGATCGGCATGGGTAAAACCCTGCGCATGAAGAAGCTGCTGCATGCGCCGTTCACCCTGAAGAAGGGCATGCTCGACATGATTGCCCGCGAGACCCAGTTCGCCGTCGAAGGCAAACCGGCGCACATCATCGCCAAGTTCAACTCGCTGACCGATCCGAAGATCATCCGCGCGCTGTACAAGGCCAGCCAGTCCGGCGTGCGCATCGATCTGGTGGTGCGCGGCATGTGCTGCCTGCGTCCAGGGATTGCCGGGGTTTCGCACAACATCCATGTACGCTCGATCATCGGCCGCTTCCTCGAGCACACCCGAGTGTTCTACTTCCTCAACGGCGGCGACGAACAGATGTTCCTTTCCAGCGCCGACTGGATGGAGCGCAACCTCGACAAACGCGTCGAGACTTGCTTCCCGGTAGAAGGCAAAAAGCTGCTGACCCGGGTGAAGAAAGAGCTGGAGCTGTACCTGACCGACAATACCCACAGCTGGAGCCTGCAGTCGGATGGCCGTTACATCCGCAACACGCCGACCGGCAACCAAAACCCGCGCAGCGCGCAGGCAACGTTGCTGGAGCGACTGGGCAGCCCGATATTGCCGGTGAGCAGCTGACTTTCAGCCGAATAAAAAAGGCGATCCCACGGGATCGCCTTTTTTGTACCCAAAATCCCTGTAGGAGCTGTCGAGTGAAACGAGGCTGCGATCTTTTGATCTTAAAAACAAGATCAAAAGATCGCAGCCTGCGGCAGCTCCTACAGGGGGGATTTGCGGTGTGTCAGTGGACGGTGAGGACGATGCCCACCCGCGTCAGCCAATCGGCTTCGAGGCCGAAATCCGCCTGCGTCAGTTGGTTCTCGTCCAGCCAGTTCTCCGGGAATTCCACATCCAGGGTGTTGCCCTTGGCGTGCAATACCACCTGCGGCATGGTCTGGGTGCCACGAATATGGTGGAACAGGATCGCAAAGCGCAGCAGCACGCACAGGCGGATCAGCTTGTCGTCGTCGTCGCCGAAGTCGGCGAACTTGTCCTTGGGAATATTGCGGCGATGGCCGCGCACCAATAGGGCGAGCATCTGCTGGTCTTCGCGGGAGAAGCCGGCGAGGTCGGAGTGCTCGATCAAATAAGCGCCGTGTTTGTGGTAGTGATAGTGAGCGATATCGAGGCCGACTTCGTGCACTTTCGCCGCCCAGCCAAGGAGTTCGCGCCAGATGCCGTCGTCCAGCTCCCAGTCCACCGCAACCTGATCGAACGCGTGCAAGGCTTTGCGCTCAACCCGTGCCGCTTGTTGCAGGTCAACGTGATAACGCTCCATCAACGAGGTCAGGGTGCGCTCGCGCACGTCTTCGTGATGATGGCGGCCGAGCAGGTCATAGAGCACACCTTCACGAAGTGCGCCGTCGCAGTGATCCATGCGTTGCAGTTCGAGGGCATCGAAAATCGCTTCGAGAATCGCCAGACCCGCCGGGAAAATGGTCCGGCGATCAGGCTTGATGCCTTCGAAATCGATCTTGTCGACGTCGCCGAGCTTGAACAGCCGACGCTTGAGCCAGGCCAAGCCTTCGGCGTTCACTTCGCCGGTGCCATGGCCGCCGGCCTTCAGCGCCAGGCCGATGGCGCGGATGGTGCCCGAGGAGCCGATGGCTTCATCCCAGGTCAGGCGGTGCAGGGCGTGTTCGATGCTCATGATCTCCAGCCGCGCCGCCGTGTACGCCTGGGCGTAGCGGGCCGGGGTGATCTTGCCGTCCTTGAAGTAGCGCTGGGTGAAGCTGACGCAGCCCATTTGCAGGCTTTCGCGCAGCAGCGGCTCGAAGCGCTGGCCGATGATGAATTCGGTACTGCCGCCGCCGATGTCGGCGACCAGGCGTTTGCCCGGGGTGTCGGCGAGGGTGTGCGACACGCCCAGGTAGATCAGGCGCGCCTCTTCACGGCCGGAGATGACTTCCACCGGATGGCCGAGGATTTCTTCGGCGCGGTGAATGAATTCGAGGCGGTTGCGCGCTTCACGCAGGGCGTTGGTGCCGACGATGCGCACGGCGCCCAGTGGCATACCGTTGATCAGTTGGGCAAAGCGCTTGAGGCAATCGAGGCCGCGCTGCATCGATTCTTCGTTGAGCTTGCGCTCATCGTCGATGCCGGCCGCCAGTTGAACCTTCTCGCCGAGCCGCTCAAGAATGCGGATTTCGCCGTTCTGGGCCTTGGCCACGACCATGTGAAAGCTGTTGGAGCCCAGGTCGATTGCGGCGATCAGGGACAGATTCTTGGCTTGGGATTGCGGCATGGTCAGGGGGTCTCGGTCGATAACCTCGACATCGTGCCACGATCAAACGCTGGCGCCAACGCGCACGGTTCAAACCCTTGATCTGACACAGGAGTGCGGGTGACCGCTGCGCGGTCAATCGCGGGCAAGCCCGCTCCCACAGGTTTTTGCGTCGAATGCACAATCCTGTTCCTACATAGAACCCTGTGGGAGCGGGCTTGCCCGCGATGAGGCCTTAAAAGCCCCTGCATCTCTTTCAGGCCACCGCTTCAACCGTACCAATGAAATTCGCCAGCTCCGCCGTCTGCGGATTGGCAAACAGCACCTTCGGATCGCCCACCTCATGCACCTTGCCGTGGTGCATGAACACCAGTTTGTCGCCGACCTCGCGGGCAAAACGCATTTCGTGGGTGACCATGATCAGCGTCATGCCTTCCTTGGCCAACTGCCGCACGACGCTGAGCACTTCGTTGACCAGTTCCGGGTCAAGCGCCGAGGTGATCTCGTCGCAGAGCAAAACCTTCGGCGACATCGCCAACGCCCGAGCAATCGCCACGCGCTGCTGCTGACCACCGGACAACCGATCCGGGAAGGCATCGAACTTTTCCCCAAGGCCAACGCGCTCAAGCATCTCGCGCGCCAGTTCCGCCGCCTTGGCTTTCGGCACTTTCTGCACCACCTGCGGCGCGAGCATGACGTTCTCACCGACGGTCAGGTGCGGGAACAGGTTGAATTGCTGAAAGACCATGCCGACCTTCTGCCGCAGACTGCGCAGGTCAGCGCGGGCAGCATCGAGGTATTCGCCATCGACTTCGATCACGCCATCGTTGATCGATTCCAGACCATTAAGCGTGCGCAACAGAGTGGATTTGCCCGAGCCGCTACGGCCGATGATCGCCACGACCTGGCCTTCCTCGACGCTGAGGTCAATGCCTTTGAGTACGTGGTGATCGCCGTAGTATTTATGCAGGGCGGAAATTCTAAGCAGAGGCATGCAGTCTCCTTTCCAGGTAGCGCGCACTGAGGGACAAGGGGTAGCAGAGCAGGAAGTAGCCGAGGGCGACGAGGCCATAGACCATGAACGGTTCGAAGGTGGCGTTGGCGAGCATGCCGCCGGTTTTGGTCAGCTCGGTGAAACCGATAATCGAGGTCACCGCGGTGCCTTTGACCACTTGCACCGAGAAACCCACGGTCGGCGCCACGGCAATGCGCATCGCTTGCGGCAGGATCACGTAGCGCAATTGCTCCAGAGGATTGAGCGCCAGACTCGCCGAGGCTTCCCACTGGCCATGCGCGATCGACTCGACGCAACCGCGCCAGATCTCCGCCAGATAAGCGCTGGTGAACAAGGTCAGGGCAATCGCTGCGGCCATCCACGGCGAGATTTCAATCCCGGCCAGCGCCACGCCGAAGAACACCAGAAACAGCTGCATCAACAGTGGCGTGCCTTGGAACAGCTCAATCCAGGTGCGGGCGATGCTGCTCGACACAGAGTTTATTGAAATGCGCATGATCAGGATCAGCAGCCCGACGAGGCCGCCGCCGATAAACGCCACCAGCGACAACGCCAGCGTCCATTGCAGGCCGATCAGCAGGTTGCGCAGGATGTCCCAGAAGGTGAAGTCACTCATGCGCGGCTCCCGCTTCGACTGATGTAGCGGCGACCGATCCAGTTGAGTAGCTGGCGAATCAGCAGCGCCATGCACAGATAGATCAGCGTGGTCAGCGCATAGGTTTCAAAAGCGCGGAAGTTGCGCGACTGAATGAAGTTGGCGGCGAAGCTCAGCTCTTCGGTGGCGATCTGCGAACACACCGCCGAGCCGAGCATGACGATGATGATCTGGCTGCTCAGCGCCGGCCAGACCTTGCCCAGCGCTGGCAACAGCGCCACGTGGCGGAACGCTTCGAAACGCGTCATCGCCAGCGCCGCGGCGGCTTCCAGTTGTCCGCGCGGAATTGCCTGAATGCCCGCACGAATAATCTCGGTCGAATAGGCGCCGAGGTTGATCACCATCGCCAACACCGCCGCCTGCCACTCGGAAATCTGCACGCCCAGCGATGGCAGGCCGAAGAAGATGAAGAACAACTGCACCAGAAACGGCGTGTTGCGGATCAACTCGACGTAGACGCCAAAGATTGCCGATAACGGGCGGATGTTCCACGCCCGCACCAACGCCCCGACAATCCCGACGCCGACCCCGAGCAACGCACCAATGGCCGTCAGCTCAAGGGTAAACAGCGCGCCGCGCAGCAACAGGTCGGTGTTTTGCACCACCGGCATGAAATCGAACTGATAAGCCATGAAGGTCTCCCGCGCAGTCGATCAGAGATCGGCCGGCAGCGGCTCTTTCAGCCAGGTCTGCGAATTCTTTTCCAGCGCGCCGTCAGCTTTGGCGGTGGTCAGGATGTCGTTGACCTTGGCCAGCAGCGCCGCTTCGTTCTTGTTCACGCCGACGTAGACGGGCGAATCCTTGAGCTTCACTTTCAGCGCCGGCACGCGTTTCGGGTTCTTTTCGCTGATCGCGACCATCACCACGTTGCCGCTGGCGATCAGGTCGACCTGCCCGGCGAGGTAAGCGGCGATGGTCGAGTTGTTGTCTTCGAAGCGTTTGATGGTCACGCCTTCAGGGGCGACCTTGGTCAGCTCGATGTCTTCGATGGCGCCACGGGTGACGCTGATGGTCTTGCCCTTGAGGTCGTCGAGGCTGGCGATGGCAGCATCTGGCGGGCCGAACACGGCGAGGTAGAAGGGTGCGTAGGCGCGGGAGAAGTCGATGACTTTCTCGCGCTCGGGGTTTTTG
Organism: Pseudomonas sp. PB103; assembly: GCF_009764635.1. Classification (NCBI taxonomy): domain Bacteria; kingdom Pseudomonadati; phylum Pseudomonadota; class Gammaproteobacteria; order Pseudomonadales; family Pseudomonadaceae; genus Pseudomonas; species Pseudomonas sp. PB103. Next base: position 33,707 of record NZ_RWIL01000095.1, read on the forward strand.
CCGAGGCTGGAAATCACCAGGTCGACCTTGCCGGTGGTCAGGAACGGGATGCGGTTGGTGCTGTTCACCGGGGTCAGTTCGAGTTTGACCTTGAGCTGGTCGGCCAGCAGTTTCGCCGTGTCGATGTCGAGGCCACGAGGTTTCATGTCCGGGCCGACCGAGCCGAACGGCGGGAAGTCCTGCGGCACGGCGACTTTCAGCGTGCCGCGTTTGACCACGTCGTCGAGGCCGTCGGCGTGAGCGGGTACCTGGCTGAGCAGCAGGCTGGAAAACAGAGCGGCGAGGAGGGCGCTGTAACGCTTGGTCATGGACAATCTCCGGATCGGCGAGAAGTGATTTCTGCGTTCGGACAGAGCATGCGCCGTGCCAATACATGGGTTTCGCCCCGGCAGACCGCGGTTTCAGCGGCTTTGTTCGGTCTTACTGGTCTGAACAGTCAGGTTGTTTTTCGCACTGCGATAGCGCATCAGGCTCGATCACCGAACCCCGCTGGGGCACGACTTGCCGGACTCGGCGAATAGCTTTACAACTAGCCGCACATTGGCCTGACGCGTCTGAAAAACCATGAATTCGATTTCCCGTGCGGTACCCGAAGTGGCGCTGCAAGCGATCCGCAAACTGATCACCGAACAGGGTTTCGGCGCCGGCGATGCCTTGCCGTCGCAACGGGACCTGGCGTTACAGCTGGGGGTGAGCCGGGCGTCGTTGCGCGAGGCGTTGTCGTCGCTGAGTGCGTTGGGCGTGGTCAGCATTCAACCGGGTAAAGGCGTTTTCGTGCAGGCGCCGATGGAGTTGTCGCGTGGCGACAGCGCGCCGGGCTGGTCATTCGCCGCGCAGGCATCGCCGCTGGATATCTTTCAACTGCGCTATGCACTGGAAGGTTTTGCCGCAGGTCTCGCGGCAGTGACGTTGAGCACGGTTGATCTGGATGCGCTGGAAGACAACGTCGCGGCCATGCGCGAGCAATTGAAGGCCAGCGACTTTGAAGCCGCGGCGAAACTCGACTTTGAATTCCACCGACGCATCCTCCTGGCCAGCGGCAATCAGGCGATGCTGAGCATCCTCACCGCCAGTGCCGAGATGTTCCTCGAGAGCCAGAAGCTACCGTTCATCCGTGCCGAACGCGCCATGGAAACCTGGCAGGAACACCGCAAAATCCTTCGCGCCCTCGCGCGCCGGGCCTCCGCTGCTGCGCAAAAAGCCATGCAGGAGCACGTACGCAACGCTGCGCTGCGCACCGGAATCGCCTTCATCGCCCCCGCTACCGCTTGACTTGAGCTATACCCAAACTCATGGGGCACCATAGCAAGACTCAATCATCTGCGGCTTCCTGAACAGGGGAAGGGCGGCTATGATGGGCCACGTTTTTTTGCTTACAACCTGGAGAATTCCATGAGCAGCGATCTTATCAAACACGTTAGCGACGCTAGCTTCGAAGCCGACGTACTCAAGGCCGAAGGCGCTGTCCTGGTCGATTACTGGGCTGAATGGTGCGGTCCTTGCAAAATGATCGCTCCGGTTCTGGACGAGATTGCCGAGACTTACAAAGGCAAGCTGACCGTTGCCAAACTGAACATCGACGAAAACCAGGAAACCCCGGCCAAGCATGGCGTGCGTGGTATCCCGACGCTGATGCTGTTCAAGAACGGCAACGTTGAAGCGACCAAAGTCGGCGCCCTGTCGAAGTCGCAACTGGCGGCTTTCCTCGACGCCAACATCTAAGCGTCGCTGCAAAGTGCCTGAAAAAAAGCCCCGCAAAATAGCGGGGCTTTTTGCGTATTCAGGGCTAGACGCTCCGAAACTCAGGTGGTACATTCGGCCCCGCACTGGTTTCTCCATTGCCCCCTGCTAGCCGTCGCCGACGCACTCCTTTTCGAATTAGTTCGCGATCCTGTCGCCTTCTCCGCGGCGCGGCCTCATTAAGCCAAAAGCTTAATTTCCCCCCCCTCCATAAATGATTACGTCATTCCTATATGAATCTGACTGAACTCAAGCAAAAGCCGATTACCGAACTGCTCGAATTGGCCGAACAGATGGGCATAGAAAATATGGCCCGTTCGCGCAAGCAGGACGTGATTTTCTCCCTGCTGAAAAAGCACGCGAAAAGCGGCGAGGAAATCTCCGGTGATGGCGTGCTGGAGATTCTCCAGGACGGCTTCGGCTTCCTGCGCTCCGCTGACGCTTCCTACCTGGCCGGCCCGGACGATATCTACGTCTCGCCAAGCCAGATCCGCCGCTTCAACTTGCGCACCGGTGACACCATCGTTGGCAAGATCCGCCCTCCGAAGGAAGGCGAGCGGTATTTCGCACTGCTCAAGGTCGACACGATCAACTTCGATCGTCCCGAGAACGCGAAAAACAAGATTCTCTTCGAGAACCTGACCCCGCTGTTCCCGACCGTGCGCATGAAGATGGAAGCCGGCAACGGTTCCACCGAAGACTTGACCGGTCGTGTGATCGACCTGTGCGCCCCGATCGGCAAAGGCCAGCGTGGTCTGATCGTTGCACCGCCGAAAGCCGGTAAAACGATCATGCTGCAGAACATCGCGGCAAACATCGCCCGTAACAACCCTGAAGTTCACCTGATCGTGCTGCTGATCGACGAGCGTCCGGAAGAAGTAACCGAAATGCAGCGCACCGTGCGCGGCGAAGTGGTTGCCTCGACCTTCGACGAGCCGCCGACCCGTCACGTACAGGTTGCCGAAATGGTGATCGAAAAGGCCAAGCGCCTGGTCGAACACAAAAAAGACGTGGTGATCCTGCTCGACTCCATCACCCGTCTGGCCCGTGCCTACAACACCGTGATCCCGAGCTCCGGCAAGGTATTGACCGGTGGTGTCGATGCCCACGCCCTGGAGAAGCCAAAGCGTTTCTTCGGTGCTGCGCGTAACATCGAAGAAGGCGGCTCGCTGACCATTATCGCCACCGCGCTGGTTGAAACCGGCTCGAAAATGGACGAAGTGATCTACGAAGAGTTCAAGGGTACCGGCAACATGGAGCTGCCTCTGGATCGCAAGATCGCCGAGAAGCGCGTGTTCCCTGCGATCAACATCAACCGCTCCGGCACCCGCCGCGAAGAGTTGCTGACCGCCGACGACGAACTGCAGCGCATGTGGATTCTGCGCAAGCTGCTGCACCCGATGGACGAAGTCGCCGCGATCGAGTTCCTGGTCGACAAGCTGAAAACGACCAAGACCAACGACGAGTTCTTCCTGTCGATGAAGCGCAAGTAACATCGCGGTGTGAACCGACAAAAATGGCGTCCCTCGCGGGGCGCCATTTTTTTGCCTGTTTTTTGCCCGAACGATGGGACGTTGGCGATCTGCTAAGGTCTGTCCCTTGCAAGAATGAGCCGCAACGTACGTGACCGTTTCCGCACAAGAGAATCAGGCTGTACAAATAATAACCAACTGATTGGCATTAAAGATTTTATGAGCACACTCGCTTATCGAAGGGATATCGACGGCTTGCGGGCAGTCGCGGTCATCGCCGTGGTGCTGTTCCATTTTGGCGTCCCGGGGTTTACCGGCGGATTTGTCGGGGTCGACGTGTTCTTCGTCATCTCCGGCTACCTGATCACTTCGATCATCTGGAACCAGCGGCAAGCCGGGCGTTTCAGCTTCGTCGAGTTCTGGGCACGCCGTGCGCGGCGGATTCTGCCGGCGCTGTTCGCGATGATCATTGCGGTGCTGGCGGTGGGCTGGTTCCTGCTGGCACCCAAGGATTACGAAGAGCTGGGGCGCTCGGTGCGTTATCAGGTGCTGTTCGTCTCGAACATTCTGTTCATGCGCCAGGACGGCTATTTCGACGTCGCATCTGACCTCAAACCGATGTTGCACACCTGGTCGCTGGCGGTTGAAGAGCAGTTTTACATCCTCTTCCCGCTGTTGCTGGCGGTGCTGTCCAGTCGCCTCAAGCACTGGCGGCTGGCGCTGTTCACGATTCTGCTGGTGTCCTTCGGTCTGAGCGTGTGGGCGGTCAGTCACCACCCGGAAAAAGCCTTCTTTCTGCTGCCAATGCGCGCCTGGGAACTGCTCGCCGGGGCGATGCTGGCGGTCGCGCCGAAGCATGCCTGGCGCTTGAAGCCGATGGCGGCGCAACTGTTGAGCCTGCTCGGCATGGGCCTGATCCTGCTGGCGGTGTTCGGCTACAGCAAAGCCACACCATTCCCCGGTGCGGCGGCGCTGCTGCCGGTGCTCGGTGTGGTGCTGCTGATTTTCGCCAACGGTCATCGCGAGACTGTTGTTGGTCAATTATTGAGCAGTAAGGTGATGGTCGGTTTCGGCCTGATCTCTTATTCCTGGTACCTGTGGCATTGGCCGGTGTTCGTGTTTTCCAGATATGCCAGCGTCGAGGAAATCAGCGCGCTCGATAACGCCGGATTAATTCTGCTGACGCTGGTGCTGGGTTATCTGTCGTGGAAATTCATCGAAACGCCGTTCCGCGAGCGCCGTCTGCTCGCCGGTCGTCGGCCAATTCTGATCGCTGGCGCCTTGGGCGTGCTGGTGCTGGCGCTGGCCGGGCAAACCCTGCGCTGGACCGATGGCTTGCCGTGGCGTCTGTCCGATCAGGCGCTGCAATATGCCCGTGGCCACGATTGGCGGCCGGAGCTGATGGCGTGCCTGGCGGACGACAAGAGGCCTGATGACAAACTGTTCTGTCATTACGGCGTGGCCGACGTGCCGGCGCAAGCGATGGTCTGGGGCGACAGTCATGCCACGGCGCTGATTCCGGTGTTCGATGACGGCGCGAAAGCCCATGACGTCAGCGTGATTCTGGCCAGTTCCCCTGGCTGCATTCCGGTGGAGGGCCTGGAACATGGCCCGGTATGTGCGCATTTCAACCGCCGGATCGAGCAGGCCCTGAAAGAGAAAACCGTCAGCGATGTGGTGCTGGTCGCGCGCTGGAGCCTGTATCTCTACGGCGATGCCAATGGCGACTTGGGCCACGTGCTGAGAACCCCTGACGGTCGTTACGATCGCGCCGCTGCCGAGCAACGTCTGGCCGCTGGCCTGCGCACGCGCGTTGCGCAACTGCGTGCCAGCGGCCATCGGGTCTGGCTGGTCAAGGAGGCGCCGCTGCAGGCCTTCAGCCCACCGTATCGCCTGACGCGACTGGCGATGCTCGATCGTTCGGTCGAGGGCGTTGGTCAGCAAGTTGCCGTACATCACGAGCGTCAGGTGTTTATCAGCCAGTTGTTCGCCGAGCTGGCCAAAGACCCGGCAGTGCGTGTGGTCGATCCGGCACCACGGCTGTGCGATGAGCGCGGTTTGTGTCACGCCGAACTCGACGGCTACTCGCTGTACACCGATGACAATCACCTCTCGGAAGTCGGCGCGCGTCTGGTGGCACCGATCATGGAACCGTTGTTCATTAACCTGCAGCGCCGGGGAAACCTCGGCAAGGCCCAGACGAATGCAGCCAAGTAAGCAGCGACAGGCTGCCACAGGGCTGCATAGCAGGTAGGATGTACGCCTATTTTGAGGGTGCCATCGTCAATGAAATTCAAGGATCTTCGGGATTTCGTGCAGCAGCTTGAGCAGCGCGGAGAGTTGAAACGCATCCAGATTCCCGTCTCGCCGGTGCTGGAGATGACTGAGGTGTGTGACCGCACGCTGCGGGCCAAGGGCCCGGCGCTGCTGTTCGAAAAGCCCACCGGCTACGACATTCCGGTGCTCGGCAACCTGTTCGGCACGCCCGAGCGGGTGGCCATGGGCATGGGCGCCGAGTCGGTCAGCGAGCTGCGCGAAATCGGCAAGCTGCTGGCGTTCCTCAAGGAGCCGGAGCCGCCGAAGGGCTTGAAAGACGCGTGGTCGAAGCTGCCGATCTTCCGCAAGATCATCTCGATGGCGCCGAAAGTCGTCAAAGACGCGGTGTGCCAGGAAGTGGTCATCGAAGGCGACGATGTCGACCTGGCGATGCTGCCCGTGCAGACCTGCTGGCCCGGCGATGTCGGCCCGCTGATCACTTGGGGTCTGACCGTCACCAAAGGCCCGAACAAGGAACGCCAGAACCTCGGTATCTATCGTCAGCAAGTGATCGGCCGCAACAAGGTGATCATGCGCTGGCTCAGTCACCGTGGCGGTGCGCTCGACTTCCGCGAGTGGTGCGAGAAGCATCCGGGCCAGCCGTTCCCGGTGTCCGTGGCCCTCGGCGCGGATCCCGCAACTATTCTCGGCGCCGTGACACCAGTGCCGGACAGCCTCTCCGAGTACGCTTTCGCTGGATTGCTGCGCGGTAATCGCACCGAACTGGTCAAGTGCCGTGGCAACGACCTGCAAGTGCCGGCCACCGCCGAAATCATCCTTGAAGGCGTGATTCATCCGGGCGAGATGGCCGATGAAGGCCCGTACGGCGACCACACCGGTTACTACAACGAAGTCGACAGCTTCCCGGTGTTCACCGTCGAGCGCATCACCCACCGGATCAAACCGATCTACCACAGCACCTACACCGGCCGGCCGCCGGATGAGCCGGCGATCCTCGGTGTGGCGCTGAACGAAGTGTTCGTGCCGATTCTGCAGAAGCAGTTTCCGGAGATCACCGACTTCTACCTGCCGCCGGAAGGCTGCTCGTACCGCATGGCCATCGTGACCATGAAGAAGTCGTACCCGGGGCACGCCAAGCGCGTGATGCTCGGTGTCTGGTCGTTTTTGCGACAGTTCATGTACACCAAATTCGTTATCGTCACTGACGACGATATCAATGCCCGGGACTGGAATGATGTGATCTGGGCGATCACCACGCGCATGGACCCCAAGCGCGATACGGTGATGATCGATAACACGCCGATCGACTATCTCGATTTCGCCTCGCCGATCTCTGGCCTGGGGTCGAAGATGGGCCTCGATGCCACCCATAAGTGGCCGGGCGAAACCACTCGCGAGTGGGGCCGTGTGATTGTCAAGGACGACGCCGTTACCCAACGGATCGATGCCATCTGGAATCAATTAGGAATAGATTGATGCGTGTAACCCTGCAGCCCTCCGGAGCGGTGCTTGAGATACGGCCCGGTGAGCGAATTCTCGATGGTGCGCGGCGCTTGGGCTACGAATGCCCGCAAAGCTGCCGCAACGGCAATTGTCACGTGTGTGCGGCGCTGCTGGTGGAAGGGCGCGTCGCGCAGGATGGCAAGGTGCACGATCATGGCGAGTTCTACACTTGCATAGCCGAGCCGCTGGAAGACTGTATTTTGCTGTGGGATGGCGTGCTTGCTTTGGGAGAACTGCCGGTGCGCAGCCTGTCGTGTCAGGTCATCGAATGCCGGGACGTCGGCGGCGACACCTGGCGCGTGCGTCTGCGTGCGCCGGCAGGCAAACCGCCGCGTTATCACGCCGGGCAGTACCTGATGATCGAGCGCGAGAACGGCGAGAAATCGGCGTTCTCCATGGCCTCGGCGCCGCATGGCGGGCGTGATCTGGAAATCCATGTGCTGGCGCGCGAAGCCAGTGCACTGAGCCTGATCGAACAACTGCAACGCAACCCGATGGTGCGCGTCCAGTTGCCGTTCGGCGACACGCACCTGGCGGAACTGCCCGACGGGCCGCTGGTGCTGGTCGCTGCTGGCACCGGCATGGGCCAGATTCACGCGCTGATCGAGCACTGCCGCGCCAACGGCTTCAAACACCCGGTGCATCTGTACTGGGGCGTGCGTCGTCCAGAAGATTTTTATGAAATCGAACATTGGGACGAATGGCTGAAGTTACCCAACCTGTTCCTGCACAAAGTCGTCAGCGATCAATGCGGTTGGGAAGGGCGTTGCGGCATGCTGCACGAAGCAGTCTGCGAAGACTTCCCCGATCTGAAACCGCTGCACGTCTACGCCAGCGGCTCACCGGCCATGGTCTACGGCACCCTCGACGCCTTGGTCGAAGCCGGGATGGACGCCCATCAAATGCGTGCCGACGTGTTTGCCTACGCGCCGCGCTCTTGAGCCGCGCTCTTGAGCCACGTTCCTAAGCCGTTATAACTCTCTATATAGCCGATCGGTATTTATGTAATTGCATAAATACCGCTAGGTTATATATCAATCAGGCAATCAATTAAGAACTGTGCCATGGCACTCAAATTGCCTTAAAACATATGTGCCTTATTGTTACAGCGGTGCGTTCTATTAAGTAATTCTTTACCCGCGGGGAGCTGAACGCTATTCGCCATGAGCGCCATTGAAAACGCTTTTCTGAATCTGAATTACCCTCCGCGGCTCGATCTTGGGCCGCAGCTCACGCACGAACAACTTCTCGCTTCCATGCAATCGACCATGGCGCGCCACAAGGGCGGGCCGGTATGGCTGTTCGCCTACGGTTCGCTGATCTGGCGGCCGGAATGTTCGGCGGTGGAAAGGGTGCGCGGACGCGTGCATGGCTACCATCGCGGCTTGTACCTGTGGTCGCACGAGCACCGCGGTACCCCGGAAATGCCCGGTCTGGTGTTTGGTCTGGATCGTGGCGGTTCGTGCAGCGGCTTCGCCTATCGCTTGCCGGAAGACAATCTTGATGCGGCGCTGTACGCACTGTGGAAACGCGAGATGCCGGTGCCATCCTATCGGCCACACTGGCTCAACTGCCGTCTTGCCGACGGTAGCCAGGTGCAGGCCTTGGGATTTGTATTGGAGCGACACCTGCCCAGCTATGCCGGCAACCTGCCGGATCACGTGCTGAGCCAGGTGTTCGAAAGCGCCAGCGGGCGTTACGGTACCACTCGCGATTATGTCGAGCAGACCGCACACGCCCTGCGCAGCCACGCCATGCCAGACCGCAATCTGGAGGCGCGGCTCAAGCGCTGTCAGTCACAGGCCGATCAAGCGACCGCTTCACGGCTCTGACTGGCGACTTGTTTGTGCCACAACGTCGGGGCCAGGAAGGCCATCGACAGCAGGCAAGCGCCTACCAGCAGGACAAAACCACCGTCCCAGCCGAAATGGTCAACGGTGTAGCCCATCGCCGCACTCGCCGCGACTGAACCACCGAGATAACCGAACAAGCCCGTGAAGCCCGCAGCGGTGCCGGCGGCTTTCTTCGGTGCCAGCTCCAGTGCCTGCAGACCGATCAGCATCACCGGGCCGTAGATCAGGAAGCCGATCGAGAACAGCGCGATCATGTCGACGGTCGGGTTGCCGGCCGGGTTCAGCCAGTAAACCAGCGTCGCGACAGTCACCAGTGCCATGAACACCATGCCGGTCAGGCCACGGTTGCCCCGGAAGATCTTGTCCGACATCCAGCCGCACAGCAGCGTGCCCGGAATACCCGCCCACTCGTAGAAGAAGTACGCCCACGAGGTTTTATCGACGGTGAAGCCTTTGGCTTCCTTCAGGTACGTCGGCGCCCAGTCCAGCACGCCGTAGCGCAGCAGGTAGACGAAGACGTTGGCCATGGCGATGTACCAAAGCATTTTGTTGCGCAGCACGTATTTGACGAAGATCTCTTTCGCACTGAATTCGTCTTCGTGGCTGGCATCGTAGCCTTCCGGGTAATCGTTCTTGTACTTCTCGATCGGCGGCAGGCCAACCGATTGCGGGGTGTCGCGCATGGTGATGAACGCGAACACTGCCACGCCCAGCGCTACGGCTGCCGGTACGTAAAACGCCGCGTGCCAGTCGTTGAACAGGCCCATGCCGAGCAGGAACAGCGGGCCGATCAGGCCGCCGCCGACGTTATGCGCCACGTTCCACACCGACACCACGCCGCCGCGTTCCTTCTGCGACCACCAGTGCACCATGGTCCGGCCACTTGGCGGCCAGCCCATGCCCTGAGCCCAGCCGTTGATGAACAACAGGATGAACATCATGGTCACGCTGGACGTTGCCCAAGGCGCGAAACCGAAAATGAACATCACCCCGGCCGACACCAGCAGGCCGAATGGCAGGAAGTAACGCGGGTTTGAGCGGTCGGACACCAGACCCATGAGGAACTTCGACAAACCATACGCGATGGCAATCGCCGACATGGCCAAGCCCAGATCGCCGCGGCTGTAGCCTTCGTCGATCAAGTACGGCATGGCCAGCGAGAAGTTTTTGCGCAGCAGGTAATAACCGGCGTAACCAAAGAAGATACCGGCGAAGATCTGCCAGCGCAGGCGTCGGTAGGTGCTGTCTATTTTTTCTTCAGGCAATGGAGCCTGATGTACGGCAGGTCGAAAGAAAGCAAACATTCAAGAGCTCCAAATTTCTTGTTTTGACTGCGGATGCGAATGTTACAGTTTCGTTACCGAAAATAGCACCGGTTCGCATCGGCAAAACAACGGAAAATGTTGGAAGTCGCGTGTTCTTTTACGAACCTGTCGCTCAGCTGTAAGAACGGGGCGTTTTTGTCGCCGTCAGAGGGTTGTGTCTTAGACTCGCGCTCAGTGAATTAACTGATCGCAGAGATGAACCATGGCTCCGAATGTGCGCAGGTTATTGCCGAAGTTGCTGATGGTGGCCGTCGTCACCGTTTCGGTGCTGGTGCTGAGTTTCGCCCACGGAGCTGGCGCATCGGGACTGCGCAACACCACCGTACTGATCGTCCGCCATGCGGAAAAACCGGACGTGGGCCGAGAGCTCAACGCCCAGGGCCAGCAACGCGCCGCCGCGTACGCTGACTATTTCACCCCGCTGAAACTGGGTGACGAAACACTCACCCCGCAACGCCTGATCGCCACCGCTGACAGCGCGCAAAGCATCCGTCCCCGGCAAACGCTGATTCCACTGTCCCAGCGCCTGCAACTGCCGATCGAACAACCCTTCGCCAACAACGACGTTGAAAAACTGGTCAGCCAGTTACGCTACAGCAATCAGGCGAAAACCGTACTGATCGCCTGGCACCACGGCCACATCAACAAACTCATCGCCGCATTCGGCGGCAATGGCCCGGCACTCATCGGCCAGCCGAAATGGCCGGTGGATGTTTATGACTGGCTGATTGTTTTGCGCTTCGACGACAAGGGGCAGTTGGTTGAATCGCGTAGCGAGAAAGTGCAGGAGCATCTGATGCCGGGCGACGTTGCTGAGGGAGTGGGAAGCGAATAGTCCGTCAGAAAAGTTACTTTGGCTTCTAACCGCATGGGTGGGGGCGTTTGTGGGGCGAAGTTTTAGGAAATGTCCTGCGTCCAATGGAGAAGGTGCGCCATTCAGTAAAAAGTTATTGCTCCGTAACCTTTGAGCTCTTGCCGGGATAGGCTTTGGCGTACTCAAGGGGTGAAATCATGCGGTGGTTTTTGGCTTTGTTTCTGATGGTGGCCTTCAGTGTTGCGCAGGCCGACGAAGTGTTTTTGATACCCGTTAAAAACCCCAAGGCGATTTATCCCAAAGCGCTACTGAGGGCTGGAATGATTGGCGACGTAAGGGCCAGTTTCCTTGTCAAAGCGGACGGTTCGGTCAGCAACATCCGGATTCTGAAAAGCGATCATCCCGATTTTGCCGCAGCGGCGGCTGATGCACTCAGCCATTGGCAGTTCAAATCGTGGACGATCGAAACAGATAAGCCTGCAGAGCTGGAAATCATAATTCCGATGGATTTCAGGTTCGATGCGCCGGACGATATCAATCAATGGCTCAAAGAATTGAGCTGTGCAGAGGTCAACGCTAACCTCGCCAGTTACCCAGAGTACGAGGGAGTCGATTTGGCTCCTTTTCATTACGTTCGCGGTTATCTCAATAACACGTTTTATCAGAAGCAACTGTCCACGGAGCAGCGCCTGGACTTGATTTCCCTGCTCAATCAGCGAGCCACGGAGATCATTGGCGCTTGCCAGAAAAACCCGACGCATAAATATGCGGGCTATCTACCGGAAGAAATCATCCGGCTGCTTTAGCTCAGGAAGATGGAGCCGGATCAGCATTGTTGCGATCCGGCTCCATCGGCTTCAGCGCACCTGAACCACAACCTTGCCCACAGCCTTGCGCTGCCCAAGATCATTAATCGCCTGCGCCGCATTACTCAGCGGATACACCTGCGACACCAGCGGTTTCAACTTGCCCTCGGCGAACCAGCCGAACAATTGTTGAAAGTTCGCCGCGTTGTCCTGCGGCTGGCGTTGGGCGAAAGAACCCCAGAACACGCCAAGCACCGCCGCACCTTTGAGTAACGCGAGATTGACCGGCAGCTCGGGGATGCGCCCGCTGGCGAAGCCGACCACCAGCAGGCGGCCGTTCCAGGCGATGGCGCGGACGGCTTGATCGAACAGATCGCCGCCGACTGGATCGTAAATCACGTCGGCGCCCTGGCCGTCGGTAAGGCGTTTGATTTCATCCTTGAGGCTGGCTTCGCTGTAGTTGATCAGTTCGTCAGCGCCGGCAGCCTTGGCCACTGCGAGTTTCTCGGCGTTGCTGGCGGCGGCGATGACGCGGGCGCCCATGGCTTTGCCGATCTCCACGGCAGCCAGGCCGACACCGCCGGACGCGCCGAGCACCAGCAGGGTTTCGCCCGGTTGCAGGTTGGCGCGTTGCTTGAGCGCGTGCATCGAAGTGCCGTAGGTCATGCTGAATGCGGCGGCAATGTTGAAGTCCATCGACGGCGGAATCGGCAGGACGTTATAGCCCGGCACCGCGACCTGTTCAGCGAAACTGCCCCAGCCGGTCAGAGCCATGACGCGGTCGCCGACCTTGAGGTGGCTGACCTTTTCGCCTACTTCGCGAACCACGCCTGCCGCTTCGCCACCCGGCGAAAACGGGAAGGGCGGCTTGAATTGGTATTTGCCCTCGATGATCAGCGTATCCGGGAAGTTGACCCCGGCGGCGTGCACGTCCAGCAGGATTTCGTTCTTCTTCGGGGCGGGGCTGGCGACCTCTTCCAGCACCAGCGATTCGGCAGGGCCGAAGGCTTTGCACAGCACGGCTTTCATCAGGGCTATTCCTTTGGGAGTGATGGCCGATAAGTGTAGGTGTGTCAGTCAACGGGTCAACGAGCATGCCCGACCCTGATAGTCAGCCATAAGCTTGTGCTTGCGCGGCGGGTCGTTATGCTAGGCCGCAAACCGGATAAGGAGCGAATTGTGAAAGCGTGGATCATGTTGTTGCTGGCCCTGTCTCTGCCTGTGGCAGCGCTGGCCGAAGAGGCCAAAGAAGGCGAGGCGCCGAAGGTCAACTACATCACCCTGAGCCCGCCGTTTGTGGGCAACTACGGGCTGGACGGCACGCCGAAGCTCAAGGTCTACAAGGCTGACGTGGCGTTGCGTGTGACGGGCGAAGAAGCGACCAAGCTGGTCAAGGCCAACGAGCCGCTGATCCGTAATCAACTGGTGGCGTTGTTTACCCAGCAGTCGACCGAGGCGATGAGCAGCATCGAGGGCAAAGAAAAACTGCGTCAGGAAGCGTTGAAGCAGACGCAGCAAGTGATGAATGACGAAACCGGCAAGCCGGTGGTTGAGGATCTGTTGTTCAACAACCTGATCATTCAATAAGCCATCCGTTGTCCGGGCGGGCCCCATCGCTGGCAAGCCAGCTCCCACAGGTTTTTCGGGTGGTCACAAATTATGTGTTCACTGAAAATCCCTGTGGGAGCTGGCTTGCCAGCGATTGCATTTTGGCAGGCGCCAAATGAATCAGGGTTTAAGCGCAAGCACCGCCGCCCATTGCTCTGGTGTGACCGGCATCACCGACAACCGCGAGCCCTTCTGCACCAGCGGCATCTCGGCCAGCGCCGTCTGCTGCTTCAGATAGTCCAGCTTCAACACCCGCGCAAACGTCTCGACGTGCTCAACTTCAATCGCACTCCACGCATTCTTCTCCGGCGTAGCCTTCGGATCGAAGTAATGACTTTCCGGCTCCAGTGCGGTGGGATCCGGGTACGCCGCTTCGATTATTTTGCCAATCCCGGCAATTCCCGGCTCCGGGCAGCTGGAATGGTAGAAAAAGAACTCATCCCCCACCGCCATCGCCCGCAGGAAGTTGCGCGCCTGATAGTTACGAACGCCGTCCCAGCGCGCTTTGCCGAGCTTTTCCAGACCTTTGATCGAGAGTTCGTCGGGCTCGGACTTCATCAGCCAATAGGCCATGGTTTTTGCTCCTGAAACGGTCATTGGGCAGGTTGTCGGGCAATTTTATGACAAACCGACGGTCGGTTGACGTCAGCGTTTGCGCAGCGGTTCACGTTGCCGCAAAATGCCGGCCTTTAAAGCTTGACGCTGCTGCACGGCCTACAAACGGAAACCGCTGCTGTCATCGTGATGATGTGCCTTGAGGGGGGCAATCGATGAAACGCAAACCGGATTTACTATGGACTTTGGTAATTTTGTTTGGCTTGGGCGTTGTGACCACCGGTTACGCGCAGAGCCTGTGGACGACCAAGGCCGACGCACCGATCGAAGTTGCGCAACAGGTTCAACAGTCGACAGCCTTCAAGCGCTGAAACTGATCTTTCGACGCCGCTGATCTGCGCGGCGTCCTATCCCGCGAAATACCACGCCTTGTCGCTGACCGTGCCTTGTAACGGCACATCCCAACTCGCCTGCGCCAAGCGTTCGACCTTCTGACACTCATGGGCCAGCCCCAGCAGCGTCGGCTTGCGCCAGCTTTTACGGCGCGCCAGATACGCCAGGCTGCGATCGTAAAAACCGCCGCCCATGCCCAGTCGCCCGCCGACATCGTCAAACCCCACCAACGGCAACAACACCAGATCCAGCGCCCAGACTTTGCGTTGCCGGGCCAGATTGGCCCGCGGTTCGAGAATGCGGAAGCGATTGGGTTTGAGTTTCTCGCCGGGACGAATCCGCTGGAAGACCATCTTGGTTCGCGGCCAGGCACTCAGCACCGGCAGGTACGTGGCCTTGCCCCGACGCTGCGCTTCACGCAGCAGCAGGCGCGGGTCGATTTCACCGTCGGTGGGCAGGTACAGAGAGATATGTTTGGCCCGGCGAAAGTGCGGGTCTTGCGCCAGTTGCCGGTAGAGGCCTTTGGCGGCCTGGCGTTGCTCGCTTTTGCTCAGCGAGCGGCGCGCCTTGCGCAGCAGGCGGCGGAGTTGCGGGCGGGGCAGCAGCGCGGGTTCGGTCATGGTTCGGCTTCGGCAGGTTGGACGAAAACGTACGCATAAAAAATCCGATGGCGGTTTTCACCGACATCGGATTCGAATCAGGCTCCCCGGATGAACCGCTGTCAACTTAGCCCTTGAACCCGAAAGTTCAAGGTGGAAGATGCAGTAGACTTTAAGGCTTTCCGTCTAGCGGACATGCACACCAGCCCAACGTGCAACTTCCAGGGTAGTGCGAATCGGCTCAGGGACATCGTCAACTGGCAAGCACCCCAGGGAGTGCCGCGAGTATACCGCAAGCGGCCAGTCGAATCAGCCCTTGGTGTTGGTCTGATCGTCGGCGAGTACCAGATCGACACGATCGAGCAAGTCGCGCACCTGTTCACGGGTCGAACCGCTGGCCTGGATGTCCGGGCGCTCTTCTTTGTGCAAGAGGTCGTGGGTGATGTTCAGCGCGGCCATCACGGCGATGCGATCGGCGCCGATGACTTTGCCGCTGCTGCGGATCTCGCGCATCTTGCCATCGAGGTAGCGCGCGGCGCTGACCAGATTGCTGCGTTCTTCCTGCGGGCAGATGATCGAATATTCTTTATCGAGGATCTGCACGGTGACGCTATTGCTTGAACTCATGAGTCTTGCTCCAGGGCCTTGAGGCGCGAAATCATCGATTCGACCTTACGCCGGGCGATTTCGTTTTTTTCAATGAGGTGAGCGCGTTCCTCGCGCCAGGTCTTTTCCTGAGCTAGTAAGAGTGCATTTTGACTCTTAAGTTGCTCGACTCGGCCAATCAGCAGTTCGAGTCTGGCCATCAGCGCTTGCAGGTCGGTGTCTTCCATTGTGTCCACTGGGTCGGAGTCTGTCTGATGGGATAGCTGGCGGACAGCCTTTAATAGTCTTGGCGAGTCTGTCGATGTAGGATACAAGGCCTTCATTCTAGACATAGCG
Source organism: Pseudomonas sp. PB103 (assembly GCF_009764635.1). Taxonomy (NCBI): domain Bacteria; kingdom Pseudomonadati; phylum Pseudomonadota; class Gammaproteobacteria; order Pseudomonadales; family Pseudomonadaceae; genus Pseudomonas; species Pseudomonas sp. PB103. The sequence continues at coordinate 49,594 of NZ_RWIL01000095.1, forward strand.
CCGTCTGGCGCCTAGCTGCCCATGACCATTGCGAATTCCCCGTACCAAGCCTTTGCCACCCTGCTGACCTCCAGCGGCCACAACGTCTCGCCTGCCGAACTGCATGGCGTGCTGCTCGGACGCAGCTGCGCCGGTGCCGGCTTCGATAACGAAGGCTGGTTGATCGACGCCGCCGAACTGCTCGAAGGCGATATCCAGGACAACGTCCGCAACGCCCTGATCGGCCTGCAAGAGATGGTCAAAGGCGAGCTGACCGGCGACGACGTCACCGTTGTCCTGCTGCTGCCGACCGATGACGCACCGCTGGCTGACCGCGCCGCTGCACTGGGCGAGTGGTGCCAGGGCTTCCTCAGCGGTTTCGGCCTGAACTGCCGCGACAGCAGTATGCTCAGCACTGAAGCCACCGAAGTGCTGCAGGATCTGGCCGCCATTTCCCAGGTGCAAGATGCACTGGAAGAATCCGAAGACGGCGAAACCGATTACATGGAAGTCATGGAGTACCTGCGCGTCGCGCCGCTGCTGCTGTTCTCGGAAACCAAGAAAACCGACGTGCCGCCAGCCGCCAAACCGTCGCTGCATTAATCGCGTGCCAGGGAAAGCCATCTGCCCATGACCCATATCCCCAAAGCGGAATACAGCCGTCGCCGCAAGGCCCTGATGGCGCAGATGGAACCCAACAGCATCGCGATCCTGCCCGCCGCGGCGGTGGCGATTCGCAACCGCGACGTCGAGCACGTCTACCGTCAGGACAGCGACTTCCAGTACCTCAGCGGATTTCCCGAGCCGCAAGCTGTCATCGTCCTGATGCCCGGCCGCGAGCACGGCGAGTACGTGCTGTTCTGCCGTGAACGCAACGCCGAACGCGAATTGTGGGACGGCCTGCGCGCAGGGCAGGAAGGCGCGATCCGCGACTTCGGTGCCGACGACGCTTTCCCGATCACCGACATCGACGACATCCTCCCGGGCCTGATCGAAGGCCGCGACCGGGTGTATTCGGCGATGGGCAGCAACCCCGAATTCGACCGTCACTTGATGGACTGGATCAACGTCATCCGCTCCAAGGCGCACCTTGGCGCCCAGCCGCCGAACGAATTCGTTGCCCTGGATCATCTGCTGCACGACATGCGCCTGTATAAATCGGCGGCAGAAGTGAAGGTCATGCGCGAAGCCGCACGGATCTCGGCGCAAGCCCACATCCGCGCGATGCAGGCCAGTCGGGCCGGGCTCTACGAGTACAGCCTCGAAGCCGAACTCGACTACGAATTCCGCAAGGGCGGGGCGAAAATGCCCGCTTACGGTTCGATCGTCGCCGCCGGACGCAACAGCTGCATCCTGCATTACCAGCAGAATGACGCGTTGCTCAAGGACGGCGATCTGGTGTTGATCGACGCCGGTTGCGAGATTGATTGCTACGCCAGCGACATCACTCGTACCTGGCCGGTCAACGGCAAGTTTTCGCCCGAGCAGAAAGCGATCTACGAATTGGTGCTGGCCTCGCAGGAAGCCGCGTTCGCCGAAATCGCTCCGAACAAGCATTGGAATCAGGCGCACGAAGCCACGGTTCGGGTGATCACCACGGGGCTGGTGAAACTCGGATTGCTGCAAGGCGAGGTTGACGAGTTAATCGCCAGCGAAGCCTATAAAGCCTTTTACATGCACCGCGCCGGTCACTGGCTGGGCATGGATGTTCATGACGTCGGCGAGTACAAGGTCGGCGGCGAATGGCGCGTGCTGGAAGTCGGCATGGCGCTGACCGTGGAGCCGGGCATCTACATTGCCCCGGACAATCAAAACGTCGCAAAGAAATGGCGCGGCATTGGCGTGCGCATCGAGGACGACGTGGTCGTGACCAAGACTGGCTGTGAAATCCTCACCACCGGCGTACCGAAAAGCGTCGCTGAAATCGAAGCGCTGATGGCGCAAGCAAGGACACACGCGGCATGAGTCGAGTCAATCTGGCAATCATCGGTGGCGGTCTGGTCGGCGCCAGTCTGGCGTTGGCCTTGCAGGCCGGGGCCAAGGCGCGCGGCTGGAAGATAGTGCTGATCGAGCCGTTCGCCCCCGGCGACAGTTGGCAGCCAAGCTACGACGCACGTTCGTCGGCGCTGTCGTTCGGCTCGCGGCAGATTTATCAACGCTTGGGCGTGTGGCAGGAAATCTCCCGCCGCGCCGAGCCGATCAAACAGATTCACGTCTCCGACCGTGGTCGTTTCTCCACCGCGCGTTTGTCGGCGATGGAAGAGGGCGTGCCGGCACTCGGTTATGTGGTGGAAAACGCCTGGCTCGGCCAGTGCCTGTGGCAGCACGTCGATAAGGACGTGATCAGCTGGCGTTGCCCGGCAGAAGTCACGCGCATGGAACCGCTGCCCGACGGCTATCGCCTGACCCTTAACGATGAAACCACGCTGGAATGCGACCTCGCGGTGCTCGCCGATGGCGGTCGCTCCGGGCTGCGCGAGCAGTTGGGCATCAACGTGCGCAAGCGTCCGTACAACCAGAGCGCGCTGATCGCCAACATCACCCCGAGCGAAGCGCATAACGGCATGGCTTTCGAGCGCTTCACCGACGAAGGGCCGATGGCGCTGCTGCCGCTGCCGGACAACCGCTGCGCCCTGGTCTGGACGCGTCTGGGCATGGACGCGCAACGTCTGGCCGATTTGAGTGAACGCGATTTCCTCAGCGAATTGCAGGGCGTGTTCGGTTACCGCCTCGGCACGTTGAAACAGGTCGGTGCTCGGCATTTATATCCGTTGACGCTGGTCGAGGCTGAGGAACAAGTGCGCTCGCATCTGGCCGTGCTCGGCAACGCCGCGCACAGCCTGCACCCGATAGCCGGACAGGGTTTCAACCTGTCGCTGCGCGATGCCGATGCCTTGGCCGCTGCACTGCTGGCCAGCGATAAACCGCTGGGCGATTTCGCCACCTTGCAGGCGTATCGCGAGCGTCAGCGTCTCGATCAGGACCTCACCGTCGGCTTCTCCGATCAGGTCACGCGCCTGTTCGGCAGCACGCAGCCGCTGGTTTCGCTGGGGCGCAACATCGGCCTGCTTGGCCTCGATCTGTTGCCACCGGCCAAGCGCTGGTTTGCGCGTCAGGCCATGGGGTTGGGGACGCGTCCGGATGCTTAAGTGGTTGACGAATAAATTCGGCAAGGCGCGGTTGATGCGCTGGGTAATGACCTTCTACCCGCCGTACCTCGGCGCCGGTGTTCGGGTTCGGCACATCAGCGATGACTTCCGCGATGTTCAGGTGTCGATGGGTCTCGGCTGGTACAACCGCAACTACGTCGGCACCCAGTTCGGCGGCAGCCTGTATTCGATGGTCGATCCGTTCTTCATGCTGATGCTCATGGAGAACCTCGGTTCGAAGTACATCGTCTGGGACAAGGCTGCCGACATTGATTTCATCGCGCCGGGCAAAGGCCCGGTGTTTGCCCGGTTCAGCATCGACGAGACACTGCTCGGCGAGATCCGCCGGCAGACCGCCAATGGCGAGAAATACCTGCCGCAGTTGCAGGTCGACATTCATGACGGCGCCGGCAACCTTGTCGCGCGGGTCGGTAAAACCCTTTATGTGCGGCTCAAGCCGCAAGCGAGACAGGCTTAAAGCATGGACATGCGCGCAGATCTGCTGATTGTCGGAGCCGGAATGGTCGGCAGCGCCCTGGCGTTGGCGTTGCAGGACAGCGGGCTGGAAGTGCTGCTGCTCGACGGCAGCCCGCTGAGCGTCAAACCGTTCGATGCCGACACGGCGTTTGAACCGCGTGTGAGCGCGTTGTCCGCCGCCAGCCAGCGAATCCTCGAACGCCTCGGCGTGTGGGACGGCATCGCCGCACGGCGCAGCAGCCCTTACACCGACATGCACGTGTGGGATGGCAGCGGCACCGGGCAGATTCATTTCTCGGCGAGCAGCGTACACGCCGAGGTGCTCGGACATATCGTCGAAAACCGTGTGGTGCAGGACGCCTTGCTCGACCGTTTGCACGATTGCGATCTGGGCATGCTCGCCAACGCACGGCTGGAGCAGATGCGCCGTTCGGGCGATGACTGGTTGCTGACGCTGGCCGATGGTCGTCAGTTACGCGCGCCGCTGGTGATTGCCGCTGACGGCGCCAACTCGGCAGTGCGCCGTCTCACCGGGATGGCCACGCGCGAGTGGGATTACATGCACCACGCCATCGTCACCAGCGTGCGCAGCAGCCAGCCGCACCAGTCGACCGCATGGCAGCGCTTTACCGATCACGGGCCGCTGGCGTTTTTGCCGCTGGAGCGTAACGGGCAGCAGGATTGGTGCTCGATCGTCTGGTCGACCACGCCGAGCGAAGCCGAGCGTTTGATGGCGCTGGATGAGGCGGGTTTCTGCCGCGAGCTGGAGCGTGCTTTTGAAGGACGTCTTGGCGAAGTCATCAGTGCTGATCCGCGACTGTGCGTGCCGCTGCGTCAGCGCCATGCCAAGCGTTATGTGGCGGAAGGGCTGGCGCTGATCGGTGACGCGGCGCACACCATTCACCCGTTGGCGGGGCAGGGTGTGAACCTTGGTTTCCTCGATGCGGCGGTGCTGGCGCAAGTGCTGTTGCAGGCGGCAGAGCGCGGGGAGCGTTTGGCGGATGTGAAAGTGCTGAGCCGTTACGAGCGTCGGCGCATGCCGCATAACCTCGCGCTGATGGCGGCGATGGAAGGGTTTGAGCGGTTGTTTCAGGCCGATCCGTTGCCGGTGCGCTGGTTGAGGAATGCCGGGTTGAAGCTGGTGGAGCAGATGCCCGAGGCGAAAGCGTTGTTTGTGCGTGAAGCCCTCGGGTTGACCGGTGATCTCCCGGCCCTCGCCAAACCCTGAGATTTTCGTTGTTGCTGCTGACCTCATCGCGGGCAAACCCGCTCCCACAGTGGTCGGTGTGAAACATCAATGTTGGACACACCGAAAACCTTGTGGGAGCTGGCTTGCGAGCGACGGCGTCGGCAAACCCAACACAAAAATAACGCTGTGCAACATCTGGTAACTCCTTCAAAAAGAGTTCGATTGAGGTGGTAAATGTGAGTCCTTATCATTTGGCCCACATTTCCCGACCGAGAGACCACTCCCATGTTGGCACCCAAGCGTCTTCTGACCGCACTGGCCCTGACCCTGATCGGTAGCACCACGGCCCAGGCCGCTGATGAGGTGGTGGTTTATTCGTCGCGCATCGATGAGCTGATCAAACCGGTATTCGATGCCTACACCGCCAAGACCGGGGTGAAGATCAAGTTCATCACCGACAAGGAAGCGCCGCTGATGCAGCGCATCAAGGCCGAAGGTGAAAACGCCACCGCCGACCTGCTGCTCACCGTTGATGCCGGTAACCTCTGGCAGGCCGAGCAGATGGGCATCCTCCAGCCGTTCACCTCGAAAACCATCGACGCCAACATTCCCCTGCAATATCGCTCGTCCACTCACGCCTGGACGGGCCTGAGCCTGCGCGCACGCACCATCGCTTACTCCACCGAACGGGTGAAGCCGGGCGAACTGACGACTTATGAAGCACTGGCCGACAAGAACTGGGAAGGGCGTCTGTGCCTGCGCACGGCGAAGAAGGTCTACAACCAGTCGCTGACCGCGACCATGATCGAAGTTCACGGCGCGGCGAAGACTGAGGAAATCCTCAAGGGCTGGGTGAATAACCTGTCCACCGACGTGTTCTCCGATGACGTTGCAGTGCTGGAGGCAATCAATGCCGGCCAGTGTGACGTCGGCATCGTCAACACTTACTACTACGGTCGCCTGCACAAGCAGAAGCCGGAGCTGCCGGTGAAACTGTTCTGGCCTAATCAGGCGGATCGCGGCGTGCATGTGAACCTGTCGGGCATCGGCCTGACCAAACATGCGCCGCACCCGGAAGCGGCCAAGGCTTTGGTTGAGTGGATGACCACGCCGGAAGCGCAGAAGATCTTTGCCGACGTGAACCAAGAGTTCCCGGCCAACCCGGCGGTCGCGCCTTCGGAAGAAGTGGCGGCGTGGGGCAAGTTTGTTGCTGATACGTTGCCGGTGGAAGTGGCGGGCAAGCGTCAGGCTGAGGCGATCCGGATGATGGATCGGGCGGGCTGGAACTAACGCCTGGGTTATATTCTGTGGCGAGGGGATTTATCCCCGATGGGGTGCGAAGCACCCCCAATGCCCTTGATGAAGGCTTTCTGATTCACCGCGTGCGTAGCTTTTACGGATGCTGCGCATCCGATCGGGGATAAATCCCCTCGCCACAATATGGGGCCGGCATTACTCTTGCGTCGCCCCACGATTTATTAGAGAACCTCTTGGCCCACCCCGCCCAACGCCGCTGGTACCCCATCGTCTTCACCATCGCCGCGCTGGTGCTGCTGCCCCTGAGTGTTCTGCTGCTGTCCTGGCAGACCATCGACCAACAAATCTGGTCGCACCTGTGGCAAACCCAGATGCCACGCCTGCTCGGCAACACCCTGACGCTGGTACTCGGCGTCGGTGTCGGCGTGACCCTGCTCGGCGTCAGCCTGGCGTGGCTCACCAGCCTCTGCGAATTCCCCGGGCGGCGCTGGCTCGACTGGGCGCTGATGTTGCCCTTCGCCATTCCCGCGTACGTGCTGGCCTTCGTCTTCGTCGGCCTGCTCGACTTCGCCGGCCCCGTGCAAACCCTGCTGCGCGAATGCTTCGGCACAGGCCTGCGCCTGCCGCGAGTGCGCTCCACCGGCGGGGTGATTATCGTACTGGTGCTGGTGTTCTATCCCTACGTCTACTTGCTGGCGCGCACCGCTTTTCTTGCGCAGGGCAAAGGCCTGATGGAAGCCGCGCGGGTGCTCGGTCAATCGCCGTGGCAAGCCTTCTGGCGCGTAGCGTTGCCGATGGCGCGCCCGGCGATCGGTGCCGGCGTGGCGCTGGCGCTGATGGAAACCCTCGCCGATTTCGGCGCCGTGTCGGTGTTCAACTTCGACACCTTCACCACGGCGATCTACAAAACCTGGTACGGCTTCTTCAGCCTGCCGAGCGCAGCGCAACTGGCGAGTCTGTTGCTGCTGGTGGTGATGCTGGTGCTGTACGGCGAGCGTCGTGCGCGTGGCGCCAACCGCGCGAGCAACGAGCGGCCTCGGGTGAAAGCGCTGTATCACTTGCGCGGATTCAAGGCGCTTGCGGCGATGAGCTGGTGTGGTCTGGTCTTCGCGTGCGCCTTCGTGATTCCAATGCTGCAACTGATCGTCTGGTTCTGGCAGCGCGGGCGTTTCGATCTGGATGAGCGCTACGCCGGGCTGATCCTGCACACCCTCTATCTAGGTGGCATGGCCGCGTTGATCACCGTCAGCGTTGCGTTGCTGCTGGCCTTCGCCCGGCGATTGGCGCCGACGCCGGCGATCAACTCCGGCGTTGGTCTGGCCAATCTCGGTTACGCCCTGCCGGGTTCGGTGCTGGCGGTGTCGATCATGCTGGCCTTCAGTTACCTGGATCGCGAGCTGGTGATTCCGCTTTCCGGCTGGCTCGGTGGCGCCGGTAAACCGTTGCTGCTTGGCAGTCTGGCAGCATTGTTGATGGCGTATCTGGTGCGCTTTATCGCAGTCGCTTACGGCCCGCTGGAAAACAGTCTGGCGCGTATACGGCCGTCTTTGCCCGAAGCGGCACGTAGCCTCGGTGTCAGTGGGCCGCGACTGTTTTTCAAAGTGTATCTGCCACTTTTGTTGCCCGGCACATTGAGTGCGGCGTTGCTGGTGTTCGTCGATGTGCTCAAGGAAATGCCCGCGACCCTGCTGATGCGCCCGTTTGGCTGGGACACGCTGGCGGTGCGGATCTTTGAAATGACCAGCGAAGGCGAATGGGCGCGGGCGTCGTTGCCGGCGCTGACCCTGGTTCTGGTCGGACTGTTGCCGGTCATTGGTCTGATCCGCCGCTCGGCGCACCGAAACACTTAGTCGTCAGTCCTCAATCATGCGGCTACAATGCGCGGCATTCGGTGCGGTTCGTCTGACAGACCCGTTCGCTGGAATCGGCTGAGAGCCTTATATTTCAAGGCTTTCACCCCATACAGCGGCGGTCCGCACCTTCGCCACGCCCGGAAGGAGAAACCCATGGGACAGCGTACGCCTCTGTATGACCTGCATCTCGCCCTCGGCGCGAAGATGGTCGATTTTGGCGGTTGGGACATGCCACTGCATTACGGCTCGCAGGTCGAGGAACACCACGAGGTGCGCCGCGATTGCGGGGTGTTCGATGTATCCCACATGACCGTGATCGATGTCACCGGCCCCCAGGCCAAGGCCTGGCTGCAGCATTTGCTGGCCAATGACGTCGAGCGCCTGCACCGCCCCGGCCGTGCGTTGTACAGCACCATGCTCAACGAGCGCGGCGGCATCGTCGACGACATGATCGTCTACCGCCTCGACGATGCGTATCGTCTGGTGTTCAACGCCTCCACCCGCGATCAGGATCTGGCCTGGATGAACGCGCAGCTCGGCGATTACGACGTGCAACTGCACGAGCGCTCCGAGCTGGCGATGCTCGCTATTCAGGGCCCGCAGGCCCGGCAGAAGATTGCCGAACTGGTGACCCAGTCACGCGCCACGCTGATCCAGCACCTGAAACCCTTTGAAGGCTACACCGACGGCGACTGGTTCATCGCCCGCACCGGTTACACCGGTGAAGATGGCCTGGAAATCTGCCTGCCAGCCAATCAGGCGCCGGGTTTCTTCAACGACCTGGTCGGTGCCGGCATTTCCCCGATCGGCCTCGGTGCCCGCGACACCCTGCGGGTTGAAGCCGGGATGAACCTCTACGGTCAGGACATTCATCAGGACGTATCCCCGCTGGCCTCGAACATGGCCTGGAGCATTGCCTGGGAGCCGGCCTCGCGCCAGTTCATCGGCCGCGCCGCGCTGGAGGCGGAAAAAACCGCCGGAGTTGCGCATAAACTGGTCGGCCTGGTGCTGGAAGAACGCGGTGTTTTGCGTGCTCATCAAGTGGTTCGTATCGCCGATGTTGGCGAAGGAGAGATCACCAGTGGTAGTTTCTCCCCTACGCTAAGCAAATCGATTGCCCTGGCGCGTGTTCCGATGGCCACTGCCGACCGCGCCGAAGTGGAAATCCGTGGCAAGTGGTACCCGGTACGGGTGGTCAAACCGACCTTCGTACGCCATGGCAAAACTTTGATCTAACCTTTTTTGGCGGGCATGACCGCTGACCCAATTCCGAGGACACCGAAGATGAGCAATATCCCCGCTGAACTGCGTTTTGCCGAAAGTCATGAATGGGCACGTCTGGAAGCTGACGGCACCGTCACCGTGGGCATCAGCGATCACGCGCAGGAAGCGCTGGGCGATGTGGTGTTCGTCGAGCTGACCGAAGTGGGCAAAGTCTTCGCCGCTGAAGATCAGGCTGGCGTCGTCGAATCGGTGAAAGCCGCCTCCGACATCTATTCGCCGATCAGCGGTGAAGTCATCGCGATCAACGAAGAGCTGAGCGGCTCCCCGGAACTGCTGAACTCCGACCCGTACGGTGCCTGGATCTTCAAGCTCAAGCCAAGCGACAAGGCCGAGCTGGACAAGCTGCTGGATGCTGCTGCTTACAAGGCTGCCATCGGCGAGTAAGTTGCCTGCAACACCCCAAAGCCCCGACTTGTCGGGGCTTTTTTTTCAGGATCAAAAGATCGCAGCCTGCGGCAGCTCCTACAGGGAGATGCGTTTCCAATGTAGGAGCTGCCGCAGGCTGCGATCTTTTGATCTTCAAGGGCACTGCTATGCTGGTTTGACCGTGTTGCATTGACGCCGAGCGCCAGCCAAGAGAGAGCCCGTCATGTCCCAGTTGCCGTCCCTGAGCCAGTTACGCGATCCCGATGCCTTCCTGCGCCGCCACCTCGGCCCCGATGCCGCCGAGCAACAAGCGATGCTCGACAGCCTCGGCCTCGGCAGTCGCGCCGAACTGATCGAACAGACCGTGCCGCCGGGCATTCGCTTCAATCGCGCACTCGATCTGCCTCCGGCGCTGGATGAACAAGCGGCGCTGGCCAGACTGCGCAGTTATGCCGAGCAGAACCAGGTCTGGACCAGCCTGATCGGCATGGGCTACCACGGCACCCTGACGCCGACGGTTATCCTGCGCAATGTGCTGGAAAATCCCGGTTGGTACACCGCCTACACGCCGTATCAACCGGAGATCGCCCAGGGCCGGCTCGAAGCACTGCTGAATTTCCAGCAACTGACCATCGACCTCACCGGGCTCGAACTGGCCAACGCCTCGCTCCTCGATGAAGCTACGGCAGCGGCGGAAGCCATGGCCTTGGCCAAGCGTGTGGCGAAGTCGAAGAGCAATCTGTTTTTCGTCGATGAGAACTGTCACCCGCAAACCATTTCCGTGGTGCAGACCCGCGCCGAAGGGTTTGGCTTCGAGGTGATCGTCGACGCTGTGGATAACTTGAAGCAGCACCAGGTGTTCGGCGCGCTGCTGCAGTATCCCGACACCCATGGCGAGATTCGCGATCTGCGGCCATTGATCGATCATCTGCATGCGCAACAGGCGCTGGCCTGCGTCGCGACGGATTTGTTGAGCCTGTTGTTGCTGACGCCACCGGGCGAACTGGGCGCTGATGTGGTGTTCGGCTCGTCTCAGCGTTTTGGTGTGCCGATGGGTTATGGCGGCCCGCATGCAGCATTTTTTGCCAGTCGCGAGGAATACAAACGGGCGATTCCCGGGCGGATCATCGGTGTGTCGAAGGACGCTCGCGGCAACGTGGCGCTGCGCATGGCGTTGCAAACCCGCGAGCAACATATTCGCCGCGAGAAGGCCAATTCGAACATCTGCACCGCGCAGGTATTGTTGGCCAATATCGCCAGTTTCTATGCGGTCTATCACGGCCCGGAAGGCTTGAAGCGCATCGCTTAGCGCACGCATCGGTTGACCTGCATTCTGGCGGCGGGGCTTGAGCGGCATGGGCTGAAACGCCTCAACGCGCAATTTTTCGACACGTTGACGCTGGACGTCGGCGGCGCACAAACCGCGATCATCGAGAGTGCCCAGGCTGTGCAGATCAACCTGAGGATTCTCGGCCGTGGGCGTGTCGGCCTGAGTCTCGACGAGACCTGCGATGAAAATACCGTCGCCAAACTGTTCGATGTATTGCTCGGAGCTGATCACGGGTTGATCGTCGACGATCTTGACGCCGAGGCACTGACCTCAGGCATCCCCGACAACCTTCAGCGCCAGACACCATATCTGTGTCATCCGGTGTTCAACGCGCATCACAGCGAAACCGAGATGCTGCGCTACCTCAAGCAACTGGAGAACAAGGATCTGGCGCTCAATCAGTCGATGATCCCGCTGGGCTCCTGCACCATGAAACTCAATGCCACCAGCGAGATGATCCCGATTACCTGGCCGCAGTTCGCCAACCTGCATCCGTTCGTGCCGCGCGAGCAAGCCGTCGGTTACACGCTGATGATCGAGGAGCTGGAGCGCTGGCTCTGCGCGATTACCGGTTTCGATGCGATCTGCATGCAGCCCAATTCCGGTGCGCAGGGTGAATACGCGGGGTTGCTGGCGATTCGTAAATATCATGAGAGCCGGCAGCAGGGTGCGCGGGATATTTGCCTGATTCCATCCTCAGCTCACGGTACCAACCCGGCATCGGCGCAGATGGCCGGGATGCGTGTGGTCATCGTCGAATGCGACGAAGCGGGTAACGTTGATCTGGAGGATCTGAAGTCGAAAGCGGCGGAGGCTGGGGATAAGTTGTCCTGTCTGATGGCGACCTATCCGTCGACCCATGGCGTGTACGAGGAGGGCATCAGCGAGATCTGCGAAGTGATCCACCGGCACGGCGGTCAGGTGTACATGGACGGCGCCAACCTCAATGCGCAGGTCGGGCTGGCGCGGCCGGCGGACATTGGCGCCGACGTGTCGCACATGAATTTGCACAAAACCTTCTGCATTCCCCATGGCGGTGGCGGGCCGGGCATGGGGCCGATCGGCATTCGTGCGCATCTGGCGCCGTTCGTCGCCAATCACCCGGTGGTGCCGATCGACGGGCCGCTGGCGCAGAACGGCGCGGTCAGTGCGGCGCCGTGGGGCAGCGCGAGCATTCTGCCGATCAGTTGGATGTACATCGCCATGATGGGCCCGCAACTGGCGGACGCCAGTGAAGTGGCGATTCTTGCGGCAAATTATCTGGCACAGCATTTATCCGGCGCGTTTCCCGTGCTGTACACCGGGCGCAACGGGCGGGTGGCGCATGAATGCATTCTTGATTTACGGCCGCTGAAGGCGCAGACCGGGATCAGCGAAGAGGACGTTGCCAAACGTCTGATGGATTACGGTTTCCATGCGCCGACCATGTCATTCCCGGTGCCGGGGACCTTGATGGTCGAGCCGACCGAGAGCGAGTCGAAGGCTGAGCTGGATCGGTTTATCGGCGCAATGTTGAGCATTCGTGCGGAAATCACCGAGGTGCAGAAGGGCAATTGGCCGGCCGAGGACAACCCCCTGAATCGGGCGCCGCATACCTTGGCTGATGTCACCGGCGTGTGGGAACGGCCATACAGTATCGAACAAGGCATCACCCCGGATGCACACACCAAGGCGCATAAATATTGGCCGGCGGTGAATCGGGTCGATAACGTTTACGGTGACCGCAACCTGTTTTGCGCCTGCGTCCCGGTGGACGATTACCGCTGAAGATCAAAAGATCGCAGCCTGCGGCAGCTCCTACATGGGAACGCATTCACATGTAGGAGCTGCCGTAGGCTGCGATCTTTTGCTTTTGAGTTACTCGGAAGCCACGGCGTTCTTCGCCAGAATCGCATTCGCCAATTCCATATCAGTCGCCTGCAGGCCCGGATTGTCGGCGCGGACTTTCTGCATGGCCGCTTCCAGATACGGCCCGCGAATCCCGCCGTCACTGGCAACGAAGCTGCCGGCATCGTCCTGCGCGGCGATGATCAGCTTGTGATCCTTGAAGGTCAGGTAGGTCGAACCAGTGGTCGCACCGGACGAAATGACGTTACGCCAAAAGCTGTCCGCCATGGCCGAACCAACGGGAAGGGACAGCAAGGCCAGTGTGGCGACAGCAAGTTTGAGACGCATGATGAGGTGACTCCTGGGGGTTAACTAGGGCGTTGGATTGCCAATCCCCTGATCCAGTTCCGTGAAGGGCTATTTCAGCTCACTCTGCGGCGTCACCCGCAGCACCTCTTCAACCGTGGTCAGCCCTGCCGCAACCTTCTGCGCACCGGACAGGCGCAAGCTGCGCATGCCTTCTTTGAACGCCTGGCGGCGGATCGCCGCCAGATCGGTGTCCCGGGTGATGAACGCCTTGAGGCTGTCGCTCAGTTGCATGATTTCGTAAACCCCGGCGCGGCCGTGATAACCGGTGTCGCGACATTCGACGCAGCCGATCGCGCGCTGCGCATTGCCCGGCAGCGGCGCTTGCCACGGGCGGGTCAGGGTTTGCCAGTCTTCTTCTTCCAGCGTCAGCGGCGCTTTGCAGTGCGGGCACAAGGTGCGCACCAGACGCTGGGCCATGACCCCGAGCACGGTGGCTTTGATCAAGTAATGCGGCACGCCGAGTTCGAGCAGACGGCTGACCGCGCTAGGCGCGTCGTTGGTGTGCAGAGTCGACAGCACCAAGTGCCCGGTCAGCGCCGCTTGAATGGCCATTTCGGCGGTTTCCAGATCGCGGATCTCGCCGATCATGATGATGTCCGGGTCTTGCCGCATCAGCGCACGCACCCCGGCGGCGAAGCTCAGGTCGATGTTGTGTTGCACCTGCATCTGGTTGAACGCCGGCTCGACCATTTCGATCGGGTCTTCGATGGTGCAGAGGTTCACTTCCGGCGTCGCCAGTTTTTTCAGCGTGGTGTACAGCGTGGTGGTCTTGCCGGAGCCGGTTGGCCCGGTGACCAGAATGATGCCGTTGGGCTGGCGCGTCATGTCTTGCCAGCGCCGCAGGTCGTCGGCGCTGAAGCCCAGTTGATCGAAATCCTTGAGTAACACTTCCGGATCAAAAATCCGCATGACCATTTTTTCGCCGAACGCGGTGGGCAGCGTCGACAGGCGCAACTCGACTTCGCCGCCCTCCGGGGTCTTGGTCTTGACCCGGCCGTCCTGCGGTTTGCGCTTTTCGGCGACGTTCATCCGCCCCAGGCTTTTCAGGCGACTGACGATCGCCATGGTCACCTGCGGCGGGAATTGATAGACGTTGTGCAGCACGCCGTCGATGCGAAAACGCACCGTGCCTTGCTCGCGACGCGGTTCGATGTGGATATCGCTGGCGCGCTGCTGGAAGGCGTACTGGAACAGCCAGTCGACGATGTTGACGATGTGCGCGTCGTTGGCGTCCGGCTCTTGATCGCTGGCACCGAGATTGAGCAGTTGTTCGAAATTGCCGAGGTTGCCGCCCTGGGCGTCAGCATTGCTGGCGCCGCTGACCGATTTGGCCAGTCGAAAGAACTCGACGCTGAAGCGCTGGATGTCCGCCGGGTTGGCCATTACCCGTTTGATCGGCAACTTCAGCACGTGAGTCAGGTCAGCCTCCCAACCGGTGACGTAAGGCTGAGCGCTGGCCACGGTTACCGCATCACGGTCGACGGCCACAGCGAGAATTTTGTGCCGTTGCGCAAAAGCGTAAGACATTAGCGGCGTGATCGCGGCGACGTTGATCTTCAACGGGTCGATGCGCAAATACGGCTGGCCGGCCTGTTGCGCCAGCCACAGGGTCAGGCTTTCCAGGTCGAGGTGTTTGCCCGGGCGACTGAGGTCGTCGAGTTGCTGGCTGGCGATGAATTCCAGCGGATGCATCTGGCCATTCGCAGCATGGCGACGGCGCGCATTCAGCGCCTGCTCCGCCGCGTCCTGGCCGATAAAGCCTTGGGCGACCAGTTCACGCAATACATCATTGAGCTCCAGCCAGCGGTCCTGAGTGGCGAGTTGAACGGACATGCGGGCTTCCTTTTAAGCGACAGTGCGCAAAAGGATAGTCGCGGCCCGGCAGACTGTTGGGCCACTACCCGACGAAGCCGTTGCCGGATTTGTCAGCCGGCCGCTTGCGCAGGTGCATCCCAAGCGCTGTCGGCGTTTTGCAGATCCACCGAGCAGACGCTGATCAGGTTACGAAGTTTTTCCGCGATCACTTGCGCGCGATGCCAGCTGAGGCCGCCCATGACCAGTTCGATCGACAGCAGATCGTCCATGCGCTGCACGTTGACTTGCTCAGGCGTGAGAAATTGCAGGGCGAACAAATTCAGCACCCGCACCAGCAAATCCGGCTCGGCCTCGGCGAGGATTTGATATTGCGCCAGGCAATGGGCGTTGCTGACGTTCCAGACGTCGGCGCGGGTCGGTGTGGTGGTGACGGCTTCGAGGTGCGGCATGACGATTCTCCAAAATCTCTGGAGGAATTTTTACATTCGTCGTGGGGTATTTCTTGGCTATGATCGGCGTTATTGGCGAATGATCGAAAGGATCAATTCGTGGAAGACTCAATTAGAGGTTTATCTATGCACAGTGAGCTGGACAGCTACGACCGCAAGATTCTCGCCCTGCTGCAAGAGGACGCTTCACTGTCTAGCGCGCAGATCGCCGAGCAGGTCGGCCTGTCGCAATCGCCGTGCTGGCGGCGGATTCAGCGGATGAAGGAGGAGGGGATCATTCGTGGGCAAGTGACCTTGCTTGATCGCAAGAAGATTGGCCTCAACACGCAAATCTTTGCCGAGATCAAACTCAACGCGCACGGGCGTTCGAACTTCACTGAATTCACCGAGGCGATTCGGGAGTTTCCTGAGGTGCTGGAGTGCTATGTGCTGATGGGCGCGGTGGATTTTCTGTTGCGCATTGTCGCGGCGGACATTGAGGCGTATGAGCGGTTTTTCTTCGAGAAGTTGTCGCTGGTGCCGGGGATACAGGAAGTGAATTCGATTGTGGCGCTGTCGGAGATCAAATCTACCACCAGCCTCCCGGTTTAGTGCGGCTGGCCTTTGTGGCGAGGGGATTTACTGTGGCGAGGGGATTTATCCCCGATGGGTCGCGAAGCGGCCCCGCTCTTAAAAAAAGCGGGGACTGCTACGCACTCCATCGGGGATAAATCCCCTCACCACAAAGTAATCACATGCGCAGCAGCATTTTCCACGCACGATTCTGGTAAACCGCGATCGCCTGCTGCTTGCGTGCATCGAGCAGTTCGTCAGTGATCGTCGGTTCGTTGGCCAGTTGCGCCAATTTGTTCAACTCGCCGTAGAGGCGATCCATTTCCGCGATGTCCAGCACGTTGCGGGCGTGGTGCAGCCAGACCTGAATGCGTTCGATGCGCGGCAGTTGCTCAGCCAGATCTTCCGGCTGCTGCTGATAACGCTGCAATTGCAGAGCCGTCGCTTCTTCGCCCAAGGTGCGCGGCAACCAGCTGTGCAACTGCGCGCCGCCCTGACGATTGCCACGCACGTTGCGCTCGGCGGTCCAGGTGCGGGCCAGCAACCAGCGCGAAGTGTTCAGCGAGAACAGGCCCCAGCGTGGGTCATCGAGTTCTTCGAGGAACTGCTCCGGTGCGGCTTTGCGCACGTCTTCGTCTTCGATACCGGCTTGCACCAGCGGACGCCAGTCTTCCAGCAACGCATCCAGGGCAACGCGCAAATCGTGGGTCGACTGACGCGGTGCGGCCTGGCCGAGGCTGCTGAGCAGGGCGCGCATTTCGGCGAGGTTCTCGACCCAGTCGAGCAGCAGGCGCCAGTGGCCGTTGAAACGGTACTGTTCCGCCAGACGCTGGCTGCTGCCGAGCAAGTGCCAGCTCAGTGCGGCAAACGCGTCGTCGAGTTGGGTTTCCGGGGTCAGCTCCGGCGCCGGCAGGCTCAGCGAGTAGCTGTTGGCGTCGTACAGACGATAGCCGCGCTCAGCCTTGCTGATGTCGCACGGCATCAGTGCGAGGGTTTCGGCCAGTTCGGCAGCCAGTTCCAGCAGCGCGGCAGGCTCGCCTTCGCGCAGTTCCAGTTCCAGCTCGCAGATTTCTTCTTTCTGCTTGCCGACCACTACGTGACCGAGATCCAGCGCAGCTTCGATAACCACTTTGGTCTTGCCACGGCCCCAGGCGATTTCGGCGCGCTCGCGGACGAAATCGGTGGTGAAGATCGGCTTGAGGGTTTTCTTGTCCAGCTCGGCCAGCGACTCGGGCCAGCATTCGCCGTCGAGTTTCTTCACGTCGAGCTTGGCTTTCGGCAACTTCCAGTCGTATTCGTTACGCTCGGACAGACCGGCGACGCTCTGGCCACGGGTCTTGAGGGTCTGAATCACTTCGTCACCGTCCTTGCGCAGGCGCAGGGCGACTTTGGCCTGAGCCAGATCGCGCTCGGGGGTGTCGAAGTACTGGTTCATCAACTCACGGCGTTCCCAGCCACTTTTGTTGCGTTTTTTCAGTAACGGGTGCTCACGCAGGGCAGCGAGGGTTTCGCGGCTGACGCGGAGTTTGATTTCGGTTTCTTTCTGCATGGCCGGAAAATCCAGGATCGGGAGCGCAGCCGGGGAATATGTGGCTGCCAAGGCCGTGCAGTGTACAGGACTCAAACTTCCTACGCCCTGCGACGGTTTATTCCGAGCGCCGGATGGTTCTATGATGGACCTCAATTCGGGAGTTGGAGTCAGCGATGCCTTTGCCATCCATGCAAGACCTGTTCGCGGCGCTGATCGCCGCGCCATCGGTCAGCTGTACCCAACCGAACCTCGATCAATCCAACCGGGCGGTGATCGATTTGCTCGCCGGCTGGCTGGGCGATCTGGGTTTCAGCTGCGACATCCAGCAGGTCAGTCCCGGCAAGTTCAACCTGCTCGCCAGTTTCGGCAGCGGCCCCGGCGGGCTGGTGCTGGCCGGGCACAGCGACACCGTGCCGTACGACGATGCGTTGTGGCAGACCGATCCGCTGAAGCTCACCGAAGTCGATGGCCGCTGGATCGGCCTCGGCAGTTGCGACATGAAGGGCTTTTTCGCGTTGATCATCGAAGCGGTGCAGCCGCTGCTTGATCAGCCGTTCAAACAGCCGTTGCTGATCCTCGCCACCTGCGATGAAGAAAGCTCGATGTCCGGCGCCCGCGCACTGGCTGAGGCCGGGCGTCCATTGGGCCGCGCAGCGGTGATTGGCGAGCCGACCGGGCTCAAGCCGATCCGCATGCACAAAGGCATCATGATGGAGCGCATCGACATTCTCGGGCAGAGCGGCCATTCGTCGGATCCGCGCCTGGGCCACAGCGCCCTTGAGGCGATGCACGATGCGATCGGCGAACTGCGCGGCCTGCGCCTGTTGTGGCAGCGTGAATTCAACAATCCGCAGTTCAGCGTGCCGCAACCGACGATGAACTTCGGTTGCATCCATGGCGGCGATAATCCCAACCGTATCTGCGGCCAGTGCTCGCTGGAGTTCGACCTGCGGCCGTTGCCGGGCATGGACCCGAAAGTCCTGCGCGCGGAGATTCTGCGCAAGCTCAACCCGGTGGCCGAGCGGCATCAGGTGAAGATTGATTACAAACCACTGTTCCCGGAAGTGCCGTCGTTCGAGCAGGCTGAAGACGCCGAACTGGTGCGCATCGCCGAAAAGCTTACCGGCCACCGCGCCGAAGCAGTGGCGTTCGGCACCGAAGCGCCTTATCTTCAGCGCCTCGGTTGCGAAACCATCGTCCTCGGCCCTGGCGACATTGCCTGTGCGCATCAGCCCGGCGAGTACCTTGAAATGTCACGTTTGCAGCCTACCGTGCATCTATTACGGCAACTGATTGAACATTACTGCCTGAACAATTGAACGCCTGCCTTGTAGGAGCTGCCGAAGGCTCGGGCCGCGATCGGACGATCTTTTGATCTTGTCTTTTAAAAACAAAGTCAAAAGATCGCAGCCTGCGGCAGCTCCTACAGGGGGTAGTCGTTAAATTAGTGGGAATCCAACCCGTATTCATGAGGAGAGCGCGCGTGTCGCCAAGCCTGTTCCGACGATAACCATCAGCCCGCTGTGCGTTTTTCGTTTCGCCCCTTTTTTCGGCTGCTATTTATTACAGGCCCAGGTTCATGCCCGAATACGTTAACTGGCTTCGTCACGCGTCCCCCTATATCAATGCCCATCGCGATTGCACCTTCGTCGTCATGCTGCCCGGCGACGGCGTCGAGCATCCGAATTTCGGCAACATCGTCCACGACCTTGTCTTGTTACACAGCCTTGGCGTGCGCCTGGTGCTGGTACACGGTTCGCGCCCGCAAATTGAAACCCGCCTCGCCGCTCGCGGCCTGACTCCGCATTACCACCACGGCATGCGCATCACTGATGCTGCAACGCTGGAATGTGTAATCGACGCGGTCGGCCAGTTGCGCATCGCGATTGAAGCGCGGCTGTCGATGGACATGGCGTCCTCGCCGATGCAGGGCTCGCGTCTGCGCGTGGCCAGCGGCAATCTGGTGACTGCACGGCCGATCGGCGTGCTCGAAGGTGTCGATTATCACCACACCGGCGAAGTGCGCCGGGTTGACCGCAAGGGCATCAATCGTCTGCTCGATGAGCGTTCGATCGTGCTGCTGTCGCCGCTGGGCTACTCGCCGACCGGTGAAATCTTCAACCTCGCCTGCGAAGACGTCGCTACCCGCGCTGCCATCGACCTGGGCGCGGACAAGTTGCTGCTGTTCGGTGCCGACCTCGGTCTGATCGACGAAAACGGCAAACTGGTGCGTGAACTGCGTCCACAGCAAGTGCCGGCGCATTTGCAGCGTCTGGGCAGCAGCAACTATCAAGCAGAACTGCTCGATGCCGCCGCCGAAGCCTGCCGTGGCGGCGTGGCGCGCAGCCATATCGTCAGTTACGCCGAGGATGGCGCGCTGCTGACCGAGCTGTTCACCCGTGACGGTGGCGGTACGCTGGTTGCGCAAGAGCAATTCGAACTGGTGCGCGAGGCGGCGATTGAAGACGTCGGCGGCTTGCTCGACTTGATCAGCCCGCTGGAAGAGCAGGGGATTCTGGTGCGGCGTTCGCGCGAAGTGCTGGAGCGCGAGATTGAGCAGTTCAGCGTGGTTGAGCGCGAAGGCATGATCATCGCCTGTGCGGCGCTGTATCAGATTGCCGATTCGGATGCCGGTGAACTGGCGTGCCTGGCAGTGAACCCGGAGTATCGCCATGGCGGTCGTGGGGATGAATTGCTGGAACGCATTGAAACCCGAGCACGGGCGCAGGGTTTGAAGACCTTGTTCGTCCTCACTACGCGGACTGCGCACTGGTTCCGCGAACGTGGCTTCGAGCCAAGCAGCGTCGAGCGCATGCCTGCGGCGCGGGCGTCGTTGTACAACTATCAGCGCAACTCGAAGATCTTCGAAAAAACCCTCTGACCCGGTTCATCTGGATTCGATCGTTCCCACGCTCTGCGTGGGAATGCCTCAACGGACGCTCCGCGTTCGCTTTCGATGGGACGCGGAGCGTCCCGAGATGCATTCCCACGCGGAGCGTGGGAACGATCAATTACTCGGTGATGAACTTGGCGCTCACGTACGGTGAGTAGTCCGGCAGCACCGTTTCAACCTTGCCCTGTTCCTTCAAAAACTTCGCCGTCTCGCCAATCGCCTTCGCCGTGCCGCCGTCCAGCAGCGCCGTGGTTTGCTGTGCCTTGGCATCCGGGAATGTGGAGCCTGCGAGTAATTCCGGCACGTCGGCGGCGTTGGCACCGGTCAGTTTGGCGATTTTCTGCACTGGCACCGAGTCAGCCGTCCAGCTGTCTTTATGCGCGGCGTAATCGGCGAACGAGTCGAGCGTGACCTTGGCGAACTTCGCGACAACCTCAGGGTGCTTCTCGGCAAAGTCCTTGCGCGCTACCCACACTTCGAACGTCGGCGCGCCCCACTGGCCGACTTGTGCAGCGTCGGTCAACGTCTTGCCGGTCTTGCGGATTTCGCCCAGCGCCGGCGACCAGACAAACGCGCCATCAATATCGCCACGCTTCCACGCCGCCGCAATTTCAGCGGGTTGCAGGTTCACCACTTTGACTTTCGAGGCATCCAGGCCCCAGTGCTTCAGGGCACCGAGCAGGCTGTAGTGCGAGGTGGATACGAACGGTGTGGCGATGGTCTTGCCGACCAGATCCTGCGGGCTATTGATACCGCTGCCATTGCGCACCACCAGTGCTTCGGCGGCATTGATCTGCGCTGAAACGATGAACGCGACGATCGGCAGATTGCGTGAAGCGGCTGCCGCCAGCGGGCTGGAGCCGAGGTTGCCGAGCTGTACGTCCCCGGAAGCAATGGCTGTCACAACTTCCGGGCCACTGTTGAAGCGGCGCCAGTCGATTTTTTCACCGATGGCTTTCTCGTAGACGCCGTCGGCTTGGGGAACTTTGCTTGGGTCGATACCGGTTTGATAGCCGACGGTGAGGTTGCCAGCGTGAGCGGAGAAAGAAATCAGCGCTGACACACAAACTGTAACAAATTGACTAGATAGTGCGCGTTTGGCCATCATGGCGTCGCCTTTTCGATAGGGTTTGACGATTCGGGGTTACGCCAAAGCTAATCGATATAAAAAAAGGCTAACAAATACCATTTAGGAATGAGCTTAGTCGCCGATACGCTGTATCCCGGCGAAGATGGCAAGATACTGGCCATATTCCGAAATGATATGAAAAAGAATGAATAAATTCTTTTTGGGTTTATCAGGAAATCTTTACTCTGCACGGACCAAATCACTGTGATTAGACCTTGGTCGTAGACACACAAGGTTACGATTGACTTGTCAGTCACGAACTGGTGCTAATCGCGCATCTCGGATCCAGGGCAACAGACCCAGGGCCAGAAACACAAAAATTAGAAACGAGAGGAGCTTTACATGAACAAGTCCACCTTGGCCCTGGCTGTGGCCGTAGGGGTTATGGCGCAGCAGGCAGGCGCCGCCGGTTTCATCGAAGACAGCAAGGCTACTTTGGGGTTGCGCAACTTCTACATCAACACCGATAACCGCAGCGGCACTGCCGAGCCGAGCCGCAACGAAGAGTGGGGCCAAGGCTTCGATCTGCGTTTCATCTCCGGCTACACCCAAGGCACCGTGGGCTTCGGTATTGACGCTATCGGCCTGTTGGGCGTGCGTCTGGATTCGGGCGGTGGCACCAACGGCAACGTTAACGGTAATGGCACCCCTGGTAGTGCCTACGGTGGCACTGTTTTTCCAAGCGAATCTAATGGCCAAGCGGTTGATAATTTCTCCAGCCTGGGTCTGACTGCCAAGGCCAAGGTCTCCCAGACTGAACTGAAACTGGGTACCCTGCAGCCAAAACTGCCGGTTATCGTGACCAACGACGGTCGTCTGCTGCCACAAACCTGGCAGGGTGGCCAGATCACTTCCGGCGAGATCAAGGACCTGACTCTGGTCGGTGGTCAAGTCGAGCACGTGAAAGGTCGTAACTCGAGCAACAACGAACAACTGTCCATCGGTGGTGCAAACGCGCGTACCGCTAACAGCAACAAGTTCATCTACGCCGGTGGTGACTACAAAATCACCAAAGACCTGACTGCCCAGTACTACTACGGCAACCTGGAAGACTTCTACAAGCAGCACTTCCTGGGTCTGGTTCACAACTGGGCAATCGGCCCGGGCGTGCTGAAGTCTGACTTCCGTTACTTCAACAGCTCCGACGATGGCGCCAACGGCAACACCTCTGCGTATTTCAGCAACGGTAACTACTCCGGTGTTGCCAGCGGTCGCGGTAAAGTCGACAACAACCTGTATAGCGGCCTGTTCCTGTACACCGTTGCAGGTCACACCTTCGGTGGTGGCTACCAGGTTTCCAACGGCAGCAGCGACTTCCCTTGGCTGAACCAGGGTGACGGCTCGTCGAACTACACCATCACCGACATGCAGATTCAGAAGTTCGGCCGTGCCGGCGAACGTACCTGGCAAGCTCGCTACTCGTATGACTTCGCCAAAGTCGGCGTACCAGGCCTGACCGCTGGTATGGTTTACCTGCGTGGCGACAACATCGACACCGTTACTTCCCGCGGTCTTGAAAACGGTAATGGCGACTCCGAGTGGGAACGTGACCTGACTGTCGGTTACGTCGTACCGGAAGGCCCGCTGAAAAACGTTGGCTTCATGTGGAAAAACGCTACCTGGCGTACCAACATCGCCGGTGTTCGCGACCAGGACGAAAACCGCCTGATCCTCAGCTACTCGATCCCGCTGCTGTAATAGCGCGCTCAAGTAACTGATAAAAAAAGCCCCGTCCGGCATCGCGCCGGACGGGGCTTTTGCGTTTTCGAGTCAGACTCACCCCCGTAAGCCCTCCCCGAAATTCCCCTCTTTACAGCAACTCAAGGCCTTCTCGAACCTTGCCGCCGATGTTCGTCTGGATGCCGTTGAGCGTCCAGTGAACAGATGTTTAATATTCACTTGTGATCTAAATATCTAGTTATTTATTCTTTTTCATGATGGCAAATCCCGAGCTACAGTTGAGGTCTCCAACAACTCATCAGGAGCAGCACCATGAGCATCAGACTCGGCGACATCGCCCCCGATTTCGAACAGGATTCCAGCGCCGGCAAGATTCGTTTTCACGAATGGCTGGGCGATAGCTGGGGCGTGCTGTTTTCTCACCCGGCGGACTTCACCCCGGTGTGCACCACTGAGCTGGGCTTCACCGCCAAGCTCAAGGATGAGTTCAGCAAGCGCGGCGTCAAAGCCATCGCACTGTCGGTCGATCCGGTGGATTCGCACCACAAGTGGATCGAAGACATCAACGAGACCCAGAACACGATCGTCAACTTCCCGATCCTGGCCGATGCCGATCGCAAGGTTTCCGATCTGTATGACCTGATCCACCCGAACGCCAATGACACGCTGACCGTGCGTTCGCTGTTCGTCATCGATCCGAACAAGAAGGTGCGCCTGACCATCACTTACCCGGCGAGCACCGGGCGCAACTTCCACGAGATTTTGCGGGTGATCGATTCGCTGCAGCTCACCGACAACTACAAAGTGGCCACGCCGGCCAACTGGCAGGACGGTGATGAAGTGGTGATCGTTCCGTCGCTCAAGGACGAGGAAGAGATCAAGCAGCGCTTTCCCAAGGGCTATCGCGCCGTGAAGCCTTACCTGCGTCTGACGCCGCAGCCGAATCGGTAAGATCAAAAGATCGCAGCCTGCGGCAGCTCTCTGTAGGAGCTGC